>JAZOWQ010000097.1:0-2113 GCA_045659325.1 Faecousia sp.
GGCATTATTTTTCCGCGCCCACGCGGAGGCGATGGCCTTTCGGATAGAATGTTCCACCGAGCGGGCATCCAGTAAGCCAAAATGCTGGCCAATCTGCGGGTACAGCTCTTTGGAAAGCCGTATGCCGGGGTTGCGGGCAAATATGGGAATCCCAATGCATAATTGGTGATAGCCGTCCAAATGGGTTGGGAAATTCAGACTGTGCAAAAGTATAGCAGTCTGGGCATTGATGTCTTCCTTGGGAGCAATGGTGGTGGCAATCAAATCCATCAGCCGTACCCGCAGGGAAGCCACCGTGGGCATAATCATAATATACTGTACACCCAGCTCCAGGGTTACCTGTTCAATATAATGATTCACAAAGGGGCTGATTGCCAGAATTACCCGTGGCCGGTGGGCGGTTTCCTGTAACACCGTCAAGCCGTCCTTAAACGGCAGCATCAGATTCAGGATCAGCACATCCGGCTGAAATTCCAGCAGCTGCTCTAAAGCGGTCTCGCCATCCTGGCAAATCCGCAGATCAAATTCCTTGTGAAAGACTTCCCGCAGCGCATCGGTATAGGGTTCGGAACTGTCCGCAATCAGTAGTTTATACATATTCCGTCCCCTTTCCGCAATATTATTTATAGCATACCAAATTCTGCCAATAATGGCAAGGGAAACGGTCAAGCAAATTTTCGACATTTTTCGAGTTTTGCAAGAAAAAAGCGTGTGGCAAAAAAACCACACGCTTTTTGTTGCAATTAAATGGACAGGCCAGCCTTCTCCAGGATAGTGGGAACATTCTTCTCTGCGCCGATGGCCATAATGTGAACGCCATCGCCCAGACCCTGAGCCTTGATTTCTGCGATCATCTCAGCAGCCATCTCAATACCCAGCTGAGCGGGCAGACCCTTGATGCCCTTTTCCTTGCCCTCTGCAGCAGCAGCGGCCAGGCGGTCAATCATGTGCTGAGGCACATCAATACCGGGAACATTTTCGTTCATGTACTTCGCCATACCGGCAGCCTTCAGAGGAATGATACCTGCCATAATATGGGTCTTGATACCGGCCTTGTCAACAGCTTCCAGGAACCGCTTGTAGGTATCCAGATCGAAGATGCCCTGGGTCTGAATGTACATAGCGCCGGCTTCTACCTTCTGACGCAGCTTGTTAATCTGCAGGAACAGAGGCTCGTAAACGGGAGTAACGGAAGCGCCCTTGTAGAACTTGGGGGTAGCGGACTTGTCGGTGATTTCACCGGTCTCCTTGTCAACGGTGTTGCCGGAGAGAACATTGCCGCCGCAGTCACGGCCAGACTCTTCCATGTTGGTCAGCATCTGCAGGATACCAACGGAATCCAGATCGTAAACAGGCTTGCTGTCACGGCAGTCGCCCACAACAGGGTGGTCGCCGGTCAGTGCCAGCATGGTGTCGATACCGAAGGCAGCGGCAGCCAGAGCGTCGCCCATCAGTGCCATACGGTTACGGTCACGGCCGGTCATCTGCAGAATGGGCTCTACGCCTGCCTGCTTCAGCTTGATGCACAGACCCAGGCCGGTGGCCTTCAGGCTGGCAGACTGCATATCGGTAACATTCACACCGTGAACCTTACC
Source organism: Faecousia sp. (assembly GCA_045659325.1). Taxonomy (GTDB): domain Bacteria; phylum Bacillota; class Clostridia; order Oscillospirales; family Oscillospiraceae; genus Faecousia. Next base: position 1,596 of record JAZOWQ010000097.1, read on the forward strand.
CTTCAGCAGCTCAGCAGCTTCCATCTGCTCAGTGAAATCACAACCCTTAGGAGGGGCCATTTCTGCGGTAATACCAAACTTACCGGCTTCCAGTGCTTCTTTTAACAAACTCATTATTTCTTCCCCCTCAGGCTGATAGTTCTGGGATATGCGAAATCGCCATAGCCCTTGTCCTTGCGACGGACAGACAGCTTGTCCAGCTGCTTGGTAGCTTCCAGACGCTCGTAAATCTTGATCCAAGCGCAGGGATTCTCAGGATTGACCTCGCACTTGCCGTTCTTCTGACCGCCGCAGGGGCCGTTCACCAGGCTCTTAGCGCACTGGGTGATGGGGCAAATGGCGCCGGTCTGACCCAGCACGCAGTCACCGCAGAAGCGGCAGGACTCTTCCCAAACACCGAACTTGACGGCTTCGCCCAGATACATGGTGTTGTTGGAGGGGTAAACAGGCTTGTTGTTGGCGTTCTTTGCCACACACTGTACGCCGTCGCCGCAGGACATGCAGATGACGCAGTCGGG
>JAZOWQ010000098.1:0-7655 GCA_045659325.1 Faecousia sp.
GTTTACCGAGGCCGGTGTGGGCAACATCGCCAATGCGGGCAATTACGAAGAAGGCAAGCATAAATATTACGGCCGATTCAATCAGGGTGTTGTCACCATCAATCTGGTGGATGTGGCTCTGTCCTCCGGTAAGGATATGGACAAGTTCTGGCAGATCTTTGACGAGCGATTGGACCTGTGCTATCGGGCGCTGCTGTGTCGTCACGAGCGGCTGAAAGGTACTTTGTCCGATGCCGCCCCCATTCTGTGGCAGTACGGCGCATTGGCAAGACTGCCCAAGGGCGAACCCATTGATAAGCTGCTTTACGGTGGCTACTCCACCATTTCCTTGGGCTATGCAGGTCTTTACGAGTGCGTAAAATATATGACCGGCCGCTCCCACACCGACGACGAGGCCAAGCCCTTTGCCCTGCAGGTGATGCAGCATATGAACGATGCCTGCAAGGGTTGGAAGGCAAAGCACAACATCGACTTCTCCCTCTACGGCACTCCCCTGGAATCCACCACCTACAAGTTCGCCAAGTGCCTGCAGCAGCGGTTTGGTATGATCCCGGGCATTACTGACAAGTCCTACATCACCAACTCCTACCACGTCCATGTTGCTGAAGAAATTGACGCCTTCACGAAGCTGCGCTTTGAATCCGAATTCCAGCAGCTCTCCCCCGGCGGCGCTATCAGCTATGTGGAAGTGCCCAATATGCAGCAGAACATTGACGCTGTACTGGAAGTAATGAAGTTTATCTACGACAATATTATGTATGCGGAGCTGAATACCAAATCTGACTACTGCCAATGCTGTGGCTTTGACGGAGAAATCACCATTGCCGAGGACGACGGCAAGCTGGTATGGACCTGCCCCCAGTGTGGCAACACCGACCAGAGCAAAATGAATGTGGCCCGCCGCACTTGCGGTTACATTGGTACTCAGTACTGGAATCAGGGTCGTACCCAGGAAATCAAGGACAGAGTTTTGCATCTGTAAGCACAAAACGAACCCCCACCACCGTGGGGGTTCGTTGTTTTGACCAATAGTTTTTAATTTTTTTACTTTTTTTCGTAATTTTTACCAAAAAAGCCTTGCAAAATAATTTTACAGTGCTATAATGAGTATAAGAAATTTATCTCCCTTTTCATTTCTTATCTTTTCCTGGCGGAGGGGCCGGTAACACACCCGGATCGGGGGCCCGCGCATCTACTTATAAAGTTTCCAGCAGGCTCTCCAGTTCAGAGAGTGCCTTGATTTCATAATCCGGCTGGATATCCGCCCGGGCGGGCTTGCCGGCGGGGTTCACCCAGCAGGTTTTCATACCGGCCTGTATGCCACCCAAAATATCCGAAGTCAGGCTGTCGCCCACAATCATTGCTTTTGTCACATCAAAATCGGGAATCTTGGCAAAGCAACCGTTAAAATACGCGATGTCCGGCTTGTTGGCGCCAATCTCCTGGGAGATAAAAATCTCCTGAAAGAAATGGCTGATATTGGCGCTGGCCAAGCGTCCGGCCTGCACCTTGGCTGTGCCGTTGCTGGCTAAGTACAGCTTATACTTCTTGCTTAGGCTCTCCACCGCCTCATAAGCGCCGGGGAGAAAATAATGGCCGATGGACAAATTGTTCTCATAGGTCCGAGCGCACTGGGTGGGGTCGACTTCTATGCCGTACTCTGAGAACAGCACTGCGAACCGTCCCACCAAAACCTCTTCCCTGGTCAATTTCTTCCGCTCCAGCCGCTCCCAGTGGGCTTTATTGATCAGACTGTAACGGGCCATCACATCCTCGGTAGGCTCCAAACCAAAAAAGCGGAAAGTCTTACCTAAGGCGATATGCTCCGCCTTGTGGAAGTCCAGAATGGTATCATCCAAATCCAGAAACAAAAACTCAAGCATTGTTCTTTCTCCTGTAAATCTCGTTGGCCAGTGCAGCAAACTGGGCAATATCCAAAGTCTCCCCACGGACATTCTCCGGCAGACCGCAAGAGGCAATCACCTGTCCTGCCCCCTCCTTGCCCAGCTCCGGGAAACCGGCAGCAAGGCCATTCTGCAGCTTTTTACGACGCATAGCAAAGCTGGCCTTCACGGTACGGAAGAAGGTAGCCTTATCCAAAATCTCCCAAGGCAACTCCTTCCGGGTTTTCAACATCACAACTGCAGAGGTTACCTTAGGCTGGGGCAGGAAGCAGTGGGCCGGTACATCAAAGAGGATTTCCGGCTCTGCATAGAACTGGCAGAACACCGTAAAGGCGCTGTAATCCGCTGTGCCGGGCTTTGCAGCAATCCGCAGGGCAACTTCCTTTTGCACCATCACCGTCACCGCCTCAAAGCACTCTGCCTCCAGGAGGGCAGAGAGAATGGGCGAAGTGATATAGTAAGGCAGGTTTGCGCAGGCATAGGGCCGCAGGCCGGCAAATTTCTCCTGCACCAGGTTGGATACATTCTGCTTGAGAATATCGTCCCAGACGATTTCCAAATTATTAAATTCCCCAACTGTCAGGTCCAATATGGGCTGCAGTCGCTTGTCCAGCTCCACCGCGCAGACCTTTCCAGCCCGCAGGCAAAGCTGCTGAGTCAGCGGACCGATGCCCGGACCAATTTCCAGCACACCTACCGTTTCGTCCACGCCGGCATCCTCTGCAATTTGCTCCGGCACCCAGCGAGCAATCAGGAAGTTCTGGCCCTTGGATTTAGAAAAGTGGAAGCCGTGCTCTGCAAGGAGCGGCTTCATCACCTGAATATCACATACATCAATCATAAAAAAGACCGCCTTTCTCCTGCTATCATAGCAGAAAAAAGGCGGATTTGCAACGATTAAGTAGATTAAGTATTAGTTTCCCTTCCAGTTGGCGCCGCCAAGGAAGTAAACGGTACAGTTCCGGATACCGAACTTAAAAGCCTCCTCCAAGGTGGGCATATACAGGTCCAGGCGTTTGTCCTGAATTGCGCCACCGCAGTCCTCTGCGGTGCTCAGGCCGTAAACATACGCACCATCGTTGGACACAATGAACATACGGGTGCCGTAGGGAATCACCGAGGGGTCAACAGCCACCACGCCCCACTTTACCTGAGCGCCGTTTGCGGTAATTTCGTCACAGCCTGCGTCGAAATGGGTGTAAGCGGTTGCCACAAAGTTATCCTTCCGGATGTAGGTCAGCACTTCGCCGGTGGGCAGAACGATAAAGCCGTCACCAATCAGAGGCTTGTCAGAAACCTGACCCACCTGCTCACCGGTACCAACGGCAACCAGCTGGCTGACAGGCTCTACAGTCACGGTCTGCTGATATACATTCCGGCTGGCCTCCTCACCGTTCTTGTAGCTGACATTGGCAGTACACAGCATCTGGCCCTTCTGACCGGCTACCAGAATCTTCTCCTCGCCCAGAGGCAAAGTGGGATCCTCGCAGTAGTGGGTCTCAAAGGGGATTTCCATAGTATAGCTCTCCGTTGCCTCGCCGATGCGGTCAACACGAACAACCATACCGTGGCTGGTCTCTCTGTCCAGAGGCAGGGAAACCACTACAGAATCATCAATTAAAATTCCCAGACGATCAAACAGGGACTTCAGTGTTTCACCATAGGTGGTTGCCTGAATCACCTGCTCACCATAATGAACCATAATAGACTGCAGACGCTGCACCTTAATCTCGGAAACACCGTCAACAGACTCGGTTGTGTAAATGTCGTCGGCAGACAGAGCAACGCCGGCCTCCTGCAGAACCTTGGCAGGATCGGTAGCGGAAGTAGTATGTACCGTAACAGCATCGCCGTCGGTAATCACAAACGTATTCTCTGCCTGAGCTGTCTGGGAAAGGGAACCTACAAGGCACACCATAGCCAAAAGCAACGCAATCATTTTAACTACGCCATACTTCCGGCGGATTACAAGGTGTGAGATAAAATCCATTGCAGGAACCTCCTTTCACATAAAAATCAAGAATGGATACCACATATAGTCGGTATCAAAAAGTTACAAAGAAATACAATCCATCGCTGGATTGCAAAGTCATTATAACAAATTTTTTAAAAAAGTCAAGTCTTTCCTGACAAATACGCATTTTTGACAACTTTTTTAAAAATTTAATATTAAAAATTATGTAAACTTTTTGTCAATTTGTCGTGTTTTTTAGTGAAATATACCACAATATATGGTAGAAACAGTAACATTTTTTGACATAAATGGAGAAATATGTAACCTTATGTCAAGTCAACCATTTCTTTGATTATGGTAACTGATTTTTGCTGAATTTCTTTCATTTTTCCTCCCCTGCGCCAAAAAAATCAGCTTTTCAAACCGGCATCACCTCCACTTCTTCTCTTTTCTCCCCGCAGGATTGACAAGCAGGTAAAACTATGTTATATTTGCTACGGAAAAAGCTACGACGAAGACACGCGTTCCGGTAACGCTTCCCAGAGAGAGATCCAACTTGGTGCAAGGGTCTTGTAGACAAACCGAAACGATACCACTTCCGAGCCACCGGTTGGAAATAGCCGGTCGGGTGCGCCCGTTAAAGCGACAATGAGTGGCGAAGCAATTCGCAACCAGGGTGGAACCGTGGAATACTTTTGTATCCCACCCCTGATTACATCAGGGGTGGGTATTTTTTATACCTTCCCCACAACAAGGAGGAAAACATGATGAGCGAAGAAAACCTGTACACCTTTGAAAACCCCGAATACCGTAAAACCTTCTGGCACACCAGTTCCCACGTGATGGCTCAGGCTGTCAAGCGGCTGTGGCCGGAGGTGCAGCTGGCGATCGGCCCCGCAATTGACGAGGGCTGGTACTACGACTTTGATGCCCCCTTCTCCTTCACTCCTGACCATTTGGCCCAAATCGAGGCCGAGATGAAGAAGATCAGCAAAGAGCGTATTCGCCTGGAGCGCAGCGAGAAGCCCAGAGCGGAAGCCATCTCCTATATGGAGTCTATGAACGAGCCTTACAAGGTAGAACTGATTCAGGATCTGCCTGAGGATGCGGTGATCTCCTTCTACACCCAGGGCGAGTTTACCGACCTGTGCGCCGGCCCTCACCTGGATCACACCGGGCGTCTGCGTCACAACGGTTTCAAGCTGACCAAGGCCTGCGGCGCTTACTGGCGTGGCGACTCCAGCCGCAAGATGCTGCAGCGTATCTACGGCATCGGCTTCCCCACCAAGGATGAGCTGGACGCTTACCTGGAAGCACAGGCAGAGGCTTTGAAGCGTGACCACAACAAGCTGGGTCGCGAGCTGGAATTCTTCACCACCGTGGAAGAAATCGGTCAGGGTCTGCCCATTCTGCTGCCCAAGGGCGCAAGAGTCATTCAGACCCTGCAGCGCTGGATTGAGGACGAGGAGCAGAAGCGTGGCTACCTGCTGACCAAGACCCCGTTGATGGCCAAGCGGGATCTGTTCAAAATTTCCGGTCACTGGGATCACTACCGTGACGGTATGTTCATTATGGGCGATCCCGACGATGAGGAGAAGGAGTGCTTCGCCCTCCGTCCCATGACCTGCCCCTTCCAGTATCAGGTTTACCTGAACCGCGCCCGTTCCTACCGTGACCTGCCTATGCGTTTAGGCGAGACCTCTACCCTGTTCCGTAACGAGGACTCCGGCGAGATGCACGGCCTGATTCGTGTCCGTCAGTTCACCATTTCTGAGGGTCACCTGGTTCTCCGCCCCGATCAGCTGGAGGAAGAATTCCGTGGCTGTCTGGAGCTGGCTAAGTATGTGCTGGACACCGTGGGTATGCTGGAAAACTGCACCTTCCGTTTCTCCCAGTGGGATCCTGCCCGTGCCGGCATTAAGTACGAAGGTACTGCCCAGCAATGGGAAGAAGCTCAGAAGGTTATGGGCGACATTCTGGACAACCTGGGTGTTGAGTACGAAATCGGCATCGACGAGGCCGCTTTCTACGGTCCTAAGCTGGACATTCAGTACAAGAATGTGTTCGGCAAGGAAGACACCATCGTTACCATTCAGATCGACATGCTGCTGGCGCAGAAGTTCGGTATGGAATACACCGACGCCGACGGTCAAAAGAAGACCCCCTATATCATTCACAGAACCTCCCTTGGTTGCTACGTACGTACCCTGGCTTACCTCATTGGACGGTACGCCGGTGCGCTGCCTCTGTGGATGATGCCCACCCAGGTTATGGTAATGCCCATCACCGACCGGGCCCACGAACACGCCAAGGAGCTGGCCGCTAAGCTGAATGCTGTGAACATTCATGCAGAAACCGACTGCCGCAGTGAAAAGCTGGGTTACAAAATCCGGGAAGCACAGCTACAGAAGATTCCCTATATGCTGGTCATTGGCGACCGGGATATGGAGAACGGCACTGTTTCCGTCCGTACCCGCAAGGGCGAGGACCTGGGCGCAATGACTCCCGAGGAATTCACCGCCAAGTGCCTGATGGAAATTGCCACCAAGAGCAAGGAAGTTTAATAATAACAAAACCCCCGCTGTCGGATATCCGACAGTGGGGGTTGCTATACGAATGCGGTATGCCTGCCAGGCTATTTCAGCAGATAATGGAGCATACGCTGTGGATCATCCAAAAAGCGTTTTGTAATCTGATAATGCTCCGTCTCTTGATAGGACACCTTCCGAATTCCATTGCACGAGAATTCCATGATTTCTGCACCAGGAAAAGCCATCAATATTGGCGAATGTGTGGCGATGATAAATTGAGAATCCATTTCTGTCAGTCGCTGAATTTCCGCTAATAAAGTCAGTAGGCGCATGGGCGAAAGCGCCGCTTCCGGTTCGTCAAGCAGGTACACCCCATTGCCGCTAAATCGATTCTGCACAATTGCCATAAAGCTTTCTCCGTGTGATTGGTGATGCAAGGACACAGGGCCATAATTATGAGTAGCCTCTACTTCATCAATATAGGTTGCGGCATTGTACAAGCTTTCCGCCCTTAAGAAAAAGCCATCATTTGCATAGGCTCTTTTCACCAAGGAAATATGCTCGCATAACTCAGAATGTGTTTGATTAGTGGAAAAGCGAAAATTCCTCGTGCCCCCCTCGGCATTAAATCCAAAAGCGACGGCAATTGCTTCTAGTAAAGTGGATTTTCCTGTTCCATTTTCTCCCACGAAGAATGTTACGGGAGAAGAGAAATCAAGTGTCTTCACCTTCTTCAAATACTGCACCACAGGCAATGCCTGTAAATAGGAGTTTCCTTTCAATTCATCAACAAATCGCACCTGACTGATGTAATCTGCACCCACAAACATCACCCCCGGATAAATGATATTAAAATTATACCATATTTCTCACCGTTTCGCAATGATGCCCCAATATTAAAAAGAGCGTACCGAAATCGGTACTGTCTTTTATTTTTACTTACTGGATTATACCAGCTCGATGACTGCCATTTCAGCAGCATCGCCGCGGCGAGCGCCGGTGCGGGTCACTCTGGTGTAGCCGCCGTTACGGTCAGCATACTTGGGAGCGATCTCATCAAACAGCTTCTTTGCCACATCTTCCTTGGTGATGAAGGACAGAGCTCTGCGATAGTTAGCCAAACCTGCCTTCTTGCCCAGGGTAATCATCTTCTCAACAACGGGCTGAACTTCCTTAGCACGGCAGAAGGTGGTCTCGATCTTGCCGTTCTCCAGCAGATCGGTTACCTGCTGACGCAGCAGCGCTTTTCTCTGTGCGCTGGTCTTG
>JAZOWQ010000099.1:0-12621 GCA_045659325.1 Faecousia sp.
ATGCCGGCGATGACATCAAGACTGTGCAGGCAAATTTAGGCCACGCAACCGCCCAATTCACTCTGGATGTGTACGGCCATGTGACCCAAAAGATGCGCCAGGAAAGCGCAAATCGGATGCAAAAATTCTACGAACAATTAAGTTCTGAAAACGCTCAATAAGGGAAAAATAAGGGAAAACTCGTTTCCCTGTGCCTGTTTTCAAAACAAATTTGGTCAAAAAGTTCGGAAAACAAAAGAAAACAGTCAGTAATCGTAAGATTTACTGACTGTTTCTTGGCAGGGGCACAAGGACTTGAACCCTGAGCCTACGGTTTTGGAGACCGCCGCTCTACCAATTGAGCTATACCCCTATTTATATAAAAGACAGATGTCTTATTAGCTGGTGGGCCCTCAGGGATTCGAACCCGGGACTATCCGGTTATGAGCCGGAGGCTCTAACCAACTGAGCTAAGGGCCCGTAAATCTCAAGTGCCTGAGCACCATCGCCGGGTTATTATATCACCCGCCACTCACAATGTCAAGGCTTTTCTTCATTCCAATTCCCCTCGCAATTTTTCTAAGGCTCGTTTCTCAATACGGGACACATAACTGCGGCTGATCCCCACTAATTTTGCCACTTCCCGCTGGCGCTGGGGCTTGCCATCATACAGGCCGTAGCGAAGAGAAATCACCTGCCGTTCCTGCTCCGTCAGGCAGGTATCCACCAGTTTTCGTACCTGCTGCAGCTGCTCCCGGTTGCTCAGCTGTTCTGACAGGTCCTCGTCCTCCCCTACCACATCCATTAGTGAAAGCGCCGTTCCGTCATTACCGGTATCGATATAGTCCGATAATGACACATCGTGGCTGCTTTTCCGCTGGGCTCGGAAATGCATCAGAATTTCATTTTCTACACAGCGAGCGGCGTAGGTAGCCAGCCTCGCTCCCTTGGACGGATCAAAGGTGGTAATACCCTTAATCAAGCCGATGGTGCCAATGGAAATCAAGTCCTCCTGGTCGGCGGTCTGGGCATAGTATTTCTTCATAATGTGGGCAACAAGGCGCAGGTTTCGTTCAATAAGGATATTGCGGGCCTCCAAGTCCCCTTGGGCGGATAGTTGCAGATAATGGGCCTCCTCCTGGGGTGTCAACGGTTTCGGAAAGCTACCTGCAGATAGCTGCAAGGAGCATAACAGGCTGCTGAGTATGAGCCAAACGGCGGCGTACATCGCCTCACCTCCATGGTGAAAGGCTATTCGCCACAGCCCGTCCTTTTTCCTTCCCAGCTTGGCCCTTTTTTCTACGGTGTCTGCCAAAAGCCGTAAGTGCCTGTGAGGGGGGCTGCGAAAAGCGGAATATGAGGCGGCCGAAAGGTAAACACCGTAAAAGCTACGGCAATCAGGCATATCACCACAACTGCTGCCTTAGCAGGCAGGCGACAAGCAAAATTCTCTTGAAACAGCTTTGTTTTCAGCCAGTAAACCAGTCCGGCAGTCAGGAAAAAGAGGGTGATGTTGACCCAATCCGCCTTTATTCCCAACACTCCCGTGTAGGTATAGTATGCCACCGGAATGAAGGCAAGTCCGAACAGGATTCCCATGCATTTGATACACCAAAAGGATTGGCAGTCCTTTCCCCAACAGCGGTACTCTACCAATGCAAACACCACTATTGGGTAAAACAACAGTTTTAGATGTTCCCAGATGGACTCGTTAACCGCAGAAAACAGCGCCACAGCTACACTCCCCCCAGTCCAGTCAAAAAGAAAGTGTAATAGCGTTCCCGCCACTGCAGCGAATAGGAATCCGCCCAGTTGCCAGTAGGCTACGGTTTTTTTCATATACTGCACCCCTTGTGTTTTAAGTATAGGCAAGTATATGCGTTTTGGCGGTGTGTAATTGCAATTATGTATCGGGGGCATAGCCCCCGTTGGCTTTAGATAGTTCCTGTCACAGTGAGGGTAGCAATACCCGGTGTGAGGGTATACGCCCCGGTGACAGGGTCTTGGGTGTAGGTTGCGGCAGGAACGAGAATCCGGCCGGGCACTGTGGTGAACAGGCCGGTGGCCTCGTTATAGTTATAGTCTGCTCCCTCGGTCCACACATCTCCGTCGAAGATGACAACCAGGTCGGTGAGGATGGGATCGAAGATGTCTGTGATGGCCGCATCGTCAGTGGCTACCACGGCTTCGCTGCCGGTGTTCTGAATGACGAAGGTGTAGGTCACCCGGTCATTGTCCACCACCTGGGTGGGGGTGATGGATTTTGTGATGGTCAGCGCAGCTGCAGTGGCAGCGGCGACGGTTTCCGTTGCGGTAGCGGGGGTGTTGATGCCATCACCGGTAACGGTGACAGTATTGTCGATGGTACCGTCCGCCGTGGGGTCCGCAAAGGCATTGGCCCGTGCCTGATACACCAGCACTGCATCGCCTCCTGCGGGAACGGTAATGCCGGTAAACACCAGCGGGGGTCCTGCTGTAACCGTGGGGGTTGCCTGAGGAACGCCATCCACAAACAATGCCGCAGAATCGTCCTCATAGGTCAGGGGGTACACGGTGGTGCCGTTAAAGTCGTAGCCGCCCAAGTCATCGGTGACGGTAAGTCCCGTGAGGGCGGTATTGCGGGTATTGCGCAGCGTCACCACATAGGTGACCAAGTCACCGGGGGTATAGGTGCCCTCGATAGCGGTTTTGGTGGCTGCCAGCACATCCAGAATTTCGCCGAAGGCGATATTGGAATTGGTAGTATTTCCGTTGTAGGTCAGGGTTGCCTGATTGGAAAAGATAGCCATAACTTTCCTCCTGAGAATCGTTTCCGGGATTCCCCGGTGCGCCATTCTATGTGACTCCGACGGATTTTGACACATTTTACAAAAGAGAAAAGCCGCTGATTTCTCAGCGGCTTTGTTACACTTTATACTCTTGCGTGGCCTTGGGCGCAGATGACATCCACTACCTGATCCACACATTCCTGGCAGAGCGCCTTGCTGGGGGCTTCCACCATAACCCGAATCACAGGCTCTGTGCCGGATTCCCGGACCAGAATCCGTCCGGTGTCTCCCAAGCGGTCTGCCACTGCCTGCACAGCGGCCTGCACCGCAGGATCGTTCTGAGCCTCAGGTTTAGACTGCACCCGGACATTTTTCAGCACCTGGGGATAGATGGTCAGTCCCTCGCAGAGCTGGCTCATAGCCTTTTTCTTAGCCAGCATAACTTCCATCAGCTTCAGGCTGGTGAGGATGCCGTCGCCGGTGGTAGCATACTTAGAGATGATGATATGGCCGGACTGCTCACCGCCCAGGCGGCAGCCGTTGGCTACCATATACTCGTAAACATACTTATCGCCCACAGCAGTCTTGGCATAGCCGATACCCTTTTCGTCAAAGGCCTTATACAGGCCAAAGTTAGACATAACAGTGGTAACCACGGTGTTGTTATCCAACTGGCCACGGCCCTGCATATAATTACCCAAAATATACAGGATATGGTCGCCATCCACCACCTGTCCGTTTTCGTCTACACACAGGCAACGGTCGGCATCGCCGTCATAAGCAAAGCCTACATCCAGGCCGTTATCCTCAACGAACTTCTGCAGTTCTTCGATATGGGTAGAACCGGCGTCCCGGTTGATATTGGTCCCGTCGGGATCTGCGGTGATTACATAGGTCTTGGCGCCCAGAGCGTCGAACACAGACTTGGCAATATTCCAGGCTGCGCCGTTGGCGCAATCCAAGCCCACCTTCACACCCTTAAAGGAAAACAGCCCCAGGGAAATCAAATAGGCAATATAGCGGTTTCTGCCGGAGACATAGTCCACAGTGCAGCCAACCTTATCCTTCTTGCCATAGGGAAGCTCTTTCCACTTCTTTCCGAACAGCTCCAGTTCGCCGTCCAGATATGCCTCCACCAGTGCAATGGTCTCTTCGTCCATCTTCTCACCGTGGGCGTTCAGCAGCTTGATGCCATTATCGTAGTAGGGATTATGGCTGGCTGAAATCATAATACCGCAGTCAAATTCGTCTACACGGGTCACATAGGCCACAGAGGGTGTGGTAGTGACATGGAGCATATAGGCATCTGCGCCGGATGCGGTCAGGCCGGCAACCAGAGAGTACTCAAACATATAGCTGCTGCGACGGGTATCCTTACCGATCACCACACGGGGCGGCTCCTCACTGCCGGCACGGCGCTTCAGCTCTCCATAGTACCAGCCAAGAAAACGGCCTACTCGAAAGGCGTGGTCTGCAGTCAGGTTTACATTGGCTTCTCCCCGGAAACCGTCAGTTCCGAAATATTTACCCATAATTTAACCCTCCACTTTGGCAGCAATCACACCGCCGGTTTTATAGATGCTGTTTGCGGGCACAACGCCACGCACACAGGACAAAGGATACACACTGGAATTTCTGCCAATCACTGTACCGGGATTCAGCACGCTGTTACAGCCAACTTCCACAAAGTCACCCAACATAGCGCCCACCTTTTTCTGGCCGGTTTCCATTTTGGTTTCACCGTGAATGACCACCAGGGTCTTATCGGACTTCACATTGGAAGTGATAGAGCCGGCGCCCATATGGGATTTATAGCCCAGGATACTGTCGCCCACATAGTTATAATGGGGGGTCTGGACATTGTCGAAAAGAATGACATTTTTCAGCTCCACAGAGTTGCCAACCACACAGTTCTCGCCCACCAGCGCAGAGCCCCGGACAAAGGCGCAGTGACGCACTTCCGTATTGGCGCCAATGATACAGGGAGCGCCCAAATAGGCGGTAGGAGCTACCTTGGCAGTGTTGTGCACCCACACCTGAGGAGAAACCTCTGTATAGGCCTCACCCAGCGTCTCTCCTAAAGAGATGATCATATCCTTGATGCCCTTCAGTGCTTCCCAGGGATAAGAGAAACCCTCCAGGTACTTATTTGCCATAGTATGGGACAAATCGTACATTTCAGAAATCAAACACATATACTGTCCACCTTTATTATAGATAAAGAATTTTATAAAATCCCAGCGCAGTTGTGCTGTTACAATTTCCCGTTTTCCGGATATTTTATGCACAACCCACGCAGTAAGCTGTACGCATATTTTTCGTGTTTCCGTTATGCGCTGTTCTCCTGTTATTTTGCCGCCAATATGACAAAATAACCAAAGATTCTAAAGTTTTTTATATCATAACGCCTATCTAAAGTCAATATTTTTCTTTGACATTTGCCCATCTTCTGTTATACTAAAGGTGGCCAAAAACAAACCTAAACGGAGGTTATTTTAATGGAAAAGAAAAATCCTTATGCCGGTACAAAAACCGAGAAAAATTTGTGGGAAGCCTTTGCCGGCGAATCTCAGGCCCGCAACAAGTACACCTATTTTGCTTCTGTTGCCAAGAAAGCAGGCTACGAGCAAATTGCCGCTCTGTTTCTGCAGACCGCTGAAAACGAAAAAGAGCACGCCAAGCTGTGGTTCAAGGCGCTGGGCGAACTGGGCAACACTGCCGAGAATCTCGTAGAGGCTGCTCAGGGTGAGCATTACGAATGGACCGATATGTACGACCGTATGGCTAAGGAAGCTGAGGAAGAGGGCTTTACCGCTCTGGCTGCTCAGTTCCGCGGTGTCGCCGCTATCGAGAAGTCCCATGAGGAGCGTTACCGCGCTCTGCTTCACAATGTAGAGACCAAGGCTGTATTCGAAAAGGCTGGTATTGTGATGTGGGAATGCCGCAACTGCGGTCATTTGGTTACCGGCACTGCTGCGCCTGACGTTTGCCCCGTGTGCAATCACCCCCAGGCCTTCTTCGAGGTCCGCAAAGAGAATTATTAATATATACGCGCAAACACCTCCGCTTGCTAATAAGCGGAGGTGTTTTTTATTTTCTATGGCGGATACGCCAATCCCAAAGAAGCAGTCCGACACAGCTTAACAGTATTACTGGCAAAATCAAAATGGCGCAATTGCGAAAAAATTCCGCAGGGAGCATATTGATAATCGGGTCGGTCCGGGGATTGAACAACCAGTTTTCCTTACCGGGGAAGAACAGTTTGTGAAAAACAACAAACGCTTTGTCAAAATCCAGCGCCGCCAAAACACCCACAACCGAGCCTGTTATGCCCAATCCCACTGCGCCCCAAAAGCCGGGGGTATGGCCGGCAAGGCACAGATTTCCTCTGGGGAAGAAAATTCGTAAAACAATCAGCAAAAGGCTTACCGTCACCAACACCCGCAGATCCAGGACAAACAGTTTTTGCACATCGGCAAAGTGTTCTGCGCCGGACACCGAAAATGGCAGCGCACCGGCGGAGAAGGTATTGGTAACCCCAATGCAGAAGTTCATCATTTCATTGTAGGCGGTTTTGATTTGTTCCGAGGTCAGCTCCACCAGTTCTGTCAAGCGCAGCGGACTGATGTGCCAATAATAAAACGGTCGGAACAGAATTGGTAAAGCAATCGCCCCGGACAGGACCGTCAGCCCAATCAGCACCGCCTGCACAATACCGAAGATTCTTCGTTTCATTCCCTTCTCCTCTCTCGTTTTTATTAGCATACCATAATGCTTGCAAAAAAAATCAAGAGGACGCGGCTGCGTCCTCTTGGGTTTCATTCTGCTTTGGGAGTAAGTTGGTCCAGATATTCTTCCATAGTGATGCCCAGCTCTTTCAGTTCCAGAGAAAGCTCTGTGCCCACATAGCGGAAGTGCCATGGCTCGTAGATAATGCCGGTAATGTCTGTTTTGCCGTCGGGGTAGCGGAGAATGAAGCCATAATCCCAGCAATGCTCTGCCAACCACGCATAGGTTTCCTCCGGGCCGTTCAGGTCCACAGCCAGGCCGGTCTGATGTTCGCTGTGACCGGGGATTGCAGTGGATTTGCCGGTTTCGGCTTCTGCCTCCTCCTTGGTCATGCCTGCAGCCATATACTGATTCACACTCTTGTTCCACATATACTGCTGCGTGGCTTTGGAGCGGTAGGTATTGTTGATGGTAATCGTCAGACCTGCCGCACGACAGGCATCCATCATTGCCTGCAAAGAGTCGCGGCCTACGCTGTCAAATCGGAAGCCCTCGATGCCCACCAGCTTTGTCACAAAGTCTGCAGGAACAGGGTTCCAGGGATTGCAGAAAAGCACCCATTTGCCCTTAGAGGTAAAGAAGTGGGTTGCACCGTCAATTTCTACCCGGCCAATGGCGAACGTGCCGTCCTCGTACAGGTAGTAGCGGTCGTTATTCTCTGTCAGCCAGCCGGTAAGCTGTACGCCGTTTTCACCAAAATAATAGCGTTTTTCTTCCAGTTCCAGCCAGCCGGTATGGGGCTGGCCTTTTTCATTTAAGTAATACTTACCCGTTTCGTCGGTAAACCAACCGGTGAGGACTGCGCCCTCATCGGTAAATTGATAGCGGATACCGTCCAATTCTACAGTGCCGGATACAGTGTAGCCTTTGTCGGTGAAATAATACAGCTTCCCATCCAAAGCCTGCCAGCCGGTGAGGGCCATTCCCTCGTTAGACAAGTAGCTGCGGTTTCCGTCAATCAACTGCCAGCCTGTGGCCATAGCGCCGGTTTCGGTGAATAGGTAATTTTTCCCTTCAATTTGCTGCCAACCGGTGACAGCTTTGCCGTCTTGACCTAAGTAATAGGCAGCATCCTCTGTTTTCAGCCAGCCGGTGGCACGGACACCGTCGGAGTCCATATAATACCGGTTACCGTCCACTTCCTGCCAACCGGTAACCATATTGCCAGTGTCAGGCTGGAAGTAATAGAGCTTCTCGTCAATATACTGCCAACCGGTATGAGGACGGCCAAAGTAGTCCCGATACTGGGTAACGCCGTTTTTTTCATGCCAGCCGCTTCTGTTAAAAATGTCTATGGAAAACCCAAAACGCAGCAAGCAATAAATTGCGCCAAGGAGCGCAATACTTGCCGCCACAAGGGCTATGATTCGTTTGGTTTTTACACTCAAGGGTCTTGCCTCCCGAAAAGATTATCTGTGGCATTATAACACAAATCGACTTTTTTCGCAAGTCATATTCGCAAAATGGGAATTTCCCCGATTTTTCTGCAAAAAACATCCCCCCTGGGGGCTTGTAGGGTATCCATCCCCATTCTATAATAAACGAAGAAAATGCCCCGGCATAGCTGGCACTACACCGGGGCGCTGCCAACCCCAATCTCAAAAACCAAGGCAGGCATCCTTATTATACACTGTCCTGCCGAAAAAAGAAAGGACGAATTTGGAAATGAAGAATTTTTTTGCACTGCTACTGGCTGTTTTAATGGTATTCTCCTTGATGGCCTGCGGAAAAGCGCCCCAGGGTGACAACACCACCGGCACTACAGAAGAAATCAACAAGCCCCGCATTATAACCGATTTTCAGGGCAGAACCGTCGAAGTGCCTGCCGAAGTAGAATCTATTGTCTGTGTAGGCGTGGGTGCGCTGCGGTACACCTGTTATATGGGCGCGCAGGATTTGGTAATCGGCGTGGAAGACTGCGAGAAAGAGCCGGTTATCTCCCGGCTGTATAACTTTGTTAATATTGAAAAGTTTCAGAATCTACCGATTATCGGCACTAACGGCAACCCCTATCCGGAAGAGATCATCAAGCTTGCTCCCGATGTGATTGTGATGAGCAAGTCCGCCTCGGTGGAGGCAGACGACCTGCAGAACAAAACCGGCACGCCGGTTGTTGTGATTCCCGGCAGCGATACCACGCTGGATAGCGATTGCTTTGAGTCCATCCGGATTCTGGGTGAACTTTACGGCAAACAGGCCCGGGCCACAGAGCTGACCGGTTACTTAAAGAGTATTCAGAAAGATCTGGAGGATAGAACCAAGGATATTCCCGAAGAAAGCAAGCCCTCTGTATATGTGGGCGGCGTATCCTTCAAGGGCCATCACGGCTTTGAGGGCACGGAGGCAGGTTACGGTCCTTTCACCCTGATCGGCGCAAAGAATTTGGCTGACACTACCGGACAAAAGGGCGCATTCAACATTGATTTGGAGCAGGTGCTTAGCTGGGACCCGGATGTGATTTTCGTGGACTTTAACGGCATGAGCCTTATCAAAGAGGACTACGCCAAGAATCCCGGCTATTACAACGCCCTGTCTGCCGTCAAAAACGGAAAGGTCTACTCTCAGATTTCCTTCCGTTCTAATGCGTCCAATCTGGAAACTGCATTGGCAGACGCCTACTATGCCGCTTCCGTAATATATCCGGAGCAATTTAAGGACATTGACCCTGTTGTAAAGGCGGGAGAAATTTTTGAAAAGCTGCTGGGAACAAATCCCTATGCAGATTTGAAGGAGGCCGGTTATGCGTTCCGTCCCGTTAAAATTGGAGAATGACCACATTGATTCTCTTTATAGGAAAAATCAAATAAAGAGCGTTGGTTTTTTGGTTGTTCTCAGCATTTTATTGCTGGCGGCCGTGCTGCTGAGTCTGCGAGCAGGCTCTTATGAGACCCCTGTCGCAGAGCTTATCAAGGGCATTTTCGGCGCTTCTGCCGACAAAAAAATCAACCTGATTGTCCAGAACAACCGTCTGCCCCGTATCCTTACTGCAATCCTTGCCGGTGGTGGTTTGGGTCTTGCCGGTTGCATCCTGCAGGCGGTGCTGCGGAATCCTTTGGCTTCTGCCTCCACCCTGGGTGTTTCCCAGGGCGCAACCTTTGGCGCGGCTTTTGCCATTGTGGTGCTGGGTTTGGGCGCTACTGACCGTTTTGGAATTCCGCTGTGTGCCTTTATCGGCTCCATTGCTGTAGCTTTGGTGATTTTGGGTTTGTCCAAGTTCCGGCAGGTATCCCCCGAGGGCATTGTGTTGGCGGGTGTGGCTATCAGTTCTATGTTCACCGGCGCAACCACGCTGATTCAGTATTTTGCCGACGAGGTGCAGCTATCTACCTTGGTTTTTTGGACCTTTGGCGATTTGGGCAGCACCGGCTGGAAAGACTTGGGTGCTATGGGTATCGTGGTTACGATACTGTGCGTGTACTGTGTGATGCACCGGTGGGATTACAATGCCCTGCTCAGCGGTGAGGAAACTGCCATCAGCCTTGGTATCCATGTGAAACGGCTGACCCTCGTGGGTATGGTGCTGTGCTGCCTGACAAGCTCTGTGGTGGTGTCCAATGTGGGCCTCATCAGCTTTATCGGTCTGGTTGCGCCCCATATTGTCCGCATGGTAGTGGGCAACAACCATGTTTACTTAATTCCCGGGTCTATCTTAGGCGGCGCAACATTACTGCTGCTGGGTGACCTGTTTGCAAGAACGGTCATCAGCCCCGTGATTCTGCCCATTGGCGCAATCACTTCGTTTCTTGGCGGCCCTCTGTTTTTGTACCTTCTGTTCAAGGGAGGTAAGAGACAATGATGCAGATAAAGCATTTAAGCTATCACTACAAGGGCAGTCCGGAAGTGCTGAAGGATGTATCCTTTGACATTGAACCGGGCAAGTTCCTTGCCATCTTGGGCAACAACGGTGTAGGCAAAAGTACCCTCTTAAAGTGCTTTAATCACATTTTGAAGCCGGACAGCGGTGAAGTTTTACTGGACGGAGAAAATCTACTAAAAAAATCCACCCGGGAGGTGGCAAAGCAGGTAGCGTTTGTCTCCCAAAGTGTACCAAACACCCAAATGACTGTCCACGATGTGGTAATGCTGGGCCGCAGGCCCTATATGAAATGGGGATTCACTGAAGAAGACCACCACATCGTTCACGATGCAATGCATCGGTTGGATGTGGAGGATATGCGAGGCAGATTCCTGAATCAGCTCTCCGGCGGCGAAAAGCAAAAGGTAATGCTGGCCCGGGCGTTGGCCCAGCAGCCAAAGGCGCTTCTTTTGGACGAGCCTACCAGCGCACTGGACATTCAAAATCAGTACGGGGTGTTGAAAATGGTCCGGGATATCTGCCACAAAGACAATATGATTGCAGTGGTGGTCATTCACGATTTGAATTTGGCGCTGCGGTTCTGCGATCAGTTTTTGCTAATGAAAGACGGGCAGGTTTACCGCTACGGCGACCGCAGTATCTTAGACAGTGAGGCCTTGAAAGCGGTCTATGGCGTGGATGCTAAGGTTGTTGAAATAGAAGGACGGCACATGGTGCTGGTGGAGGAATGCGTATGAAGACATGGCAAGATTGCGTGGCTTTTCACGGCCACGAGTGCGGTGGGCTCACCATCGGTTATAAGGCAAGCCTGTATGCCGCCCAGCTGCTGGGACTGGAATTTTCCGACGACGAGCAGGTGGTGTGCATTTCCGAAAACGATGCCTGTGGCATAGATGCCATTTCCGTAATGCTGGGCTGCAGCATCGGCAAAGGAAACCTATTGTTCCATATGCGGGGCAAATCCGCCTACAGTTTTTATAACCGCACAAACGGCAAGTCTGTCCGGTTGGTACTGAAACCCAAGCCCGAGGGTATGACCAAGGAAGAATCCTTCTCCTACTATCAAGGCTGCAAGCCGGAGGAAATGTTCGAGGTGAAGGAAGCTACCATTTCCCTGCCCGAAAAGGCAAAGCTGTTTGACTCCTACACTTGTGATTGCTGCGGCGAAACTACCGGCGCCAACTGGATTCGGCTGGTGGGCGACAAAAAGCTGTGTCTTGACTGCTATGAAAGCTACGATCGGTTTGATGTATAAAAGAAAGGCAGCATGATTCTGTGCTGCCTTTTTCCTTTAGAAATATTCCCAAAAGCCTTGCGGAACAGAAAAAATGTGTTATAATGGGTAGAGATTTTGTAGAAACGCTCAAAGGAGATTAACATATGAAGTTAGGTATCGTAGGACTGCCCAATGTGGGTAAGTCTACCCTGTTTAATGCCATTACCAATGCCGGTGTGCCGGCTGACAACTATGCATTCTGCACCATTGACCCCAATGTGGGTGTGGTATCTGTTCCCGACGAGCGGCTGGACTGGCTGGCTGAGCTGCACAACCCCAAGAAGCTGACCCCTGCGGTCATTGAATTCGTGGACATCGCAGGTCTTGTGAAGGGCGCATCCAAGGGTGAAGGCTTGGGCAACAAGTTCCTGTCTAACATCCGCACCACTGATGCCATTGTGCACGTAGTTCGCTGCTTTGAGGACACCAATGTGACCCACGTGGAAGGCAGCACTGACCCCATCCGTGACATTGATATTATCAATCTGGAGCTGGTGATGGCGGACATTGAAATGGTGGGACGCCGCATTGACAAGGCACAAAAAGCCATGAAGGGCGGCGACAAGAAGTTTGCTCGCGAAGCTGAGCTGTTCGCCCAGCTGCTGGAACACCTGAACGAAGGTAAGCTGGCCCGTACCTTTGATGGCAGTGATGACGATATGGCGCTGATCGCCACCTCCGACCTGCTGACCTTGAAGAAGACCATTTATGTGGGTAATCTGGCGGAAAGTGAAATCAATGAGCCGGAAAACAACCGCCACTATATGGCTGTGAAAGCTTTGGCAGAGGCCGAGGGCAGCCAGCTGATTCCTATTTGTGCCAAGCTGGAAGCTGACATTGCCGAGCTGGACGACCCGGAAGAAAAGGCTATGTTTATGGAAGAGCTGGGTGTGGCTGAATCCGGTCTGGATCGGCTCATCAAGTCCTTCTACGCACTGCTGGGCCTTATCTCCTTCCTCACCGCAGGCAGCGACGAGTGCCGTGCCTGGACT
>JAZOWQ010000100.1:0-2439 GCA_045659325.1 Faecousia sp.
AGGACAAGGAAGAGGCATTGCCCCTGATCCGTCGTTTCTACCAGTTGGGCTTCAATATTGAGGCTACCGAGGGTACTGCCAAGTTCCTGAAGGCCAATGGCATCCGCACCCATGTTCTCAAGAAGATTCATGACAACAGCGAGGAGATCCCCAACGCGTTGCGTCAGGGTCATATCGCCTATGTGATTAACACCAGAGACCCCGGCAGCAACGGTGATGACGGTGTTGCCATCCGCCAGCTTGCTACAGAGTTCAATGTGTCTCTGTTTACCGCATTGGATACCGTTAAGGTTCTGCTGGACGTTTTGGAGGAGACCACTCTGACTATCTCCACCATCGACGCATAAGGAGCAGCTATGAAGCAAAGTGTTTTTGAAATCGTCTCCAATATCGCCTTGACGGAAAGTGTTTTCCAAATGGTGCTGAAAGGGGATACTGCTGCGATTACCGCACCCGGCCAGTTTGTGAATCTCAAGCTGGAGGGTCTGTACCTGCGCCGTCCTATCTCTGTTTGTGATGTAGATGGCGACAAGCTTACCATTGTCTATAAGGCAGTTGGTAAGGGAACCGAGCAGATGTCCCGTGTGGTTGCCGGTGAAAAGTTGGATATACTGACCGGCCTTGGCAACGGCTATGACCTGACCCTGTCCGGTGAGAACCCCGTCCTCCTGGGCGGTGGTGTAGGCGTTCCCCCAATGTATTTGCTTGCCAAGGAACTGCTGAAACAGGGTAAAAAAGTTTCTGTAATTTTAGGATTTAATACAAAATCCGAAATTTTCTATGAGCAGGAGTTCAAAGAGCTTGGTTGCGATGTAACCGTCACCACTGTGGACGGCAGCTATGGCACCAAGGGCTTTGTAACCACTGCTCTGGAGGAGATGGACTATTCCTACTTTTACACCTGCGGCCCGGAGCCTATGCTGAAGGCCGTGTATAAGGCTTCCAACACCTCCGGCCAGATGAGTTTTGAAAAGCGTATGGGCTGCGGCTTCGGTGCTTGTATGGGTTGTTCCTGCAAGACCCTGACCGGCTATAAGCGGATCTGTAAGGAAGGCCCTGTGATGAAAAAGGAGGAAATCTTATGGGAAGATTAAGTGTGGATCTCTGCGGAATCACCCTTGATAATCCTGTGATTCCTGCTTCTGGTACTTTTGGCTACGGCTATGAATACGCAGAACTCTATGATATTAATTGTCTTGGCACGTTCTCTTTCAAGGGAACTACCAAGGAACCTCGTTTCGGTAACCCCACACCCCGGATTGCTGAATGTGCTGCCGGTATGATCAACGCAGTCGGTCTGCAGAATCCCGGCGTGGAAAAGGTTGTTTCTGAAGAACTGCCGAAACTGAAAAAATGCTTCAACAAGCCTGTTATGGCCAATATCAGCGGCTTCGGGGTAGAGGAGTATGCCTATACCTGCGAGAAGCTGGATAAAGAAGAACAGGTTGGCTGGCTGGAAGTAAACGTCAGCTGCCCCAATGTCCACGGCGGCGGTATGAGTTTTGGTACTGATCCCAAGGCTGCCGCTGAAGTGACCAAGGCGGTCAAGGCCGTTACCACCAAGCCTGTGATCGTAAAGCTTTCCCCCAATGTAACGGACATCGTTTCCATCGCAAAGGC
The DNA here is from genome assembly GCA_045659325.1 of Faecousia sp. GTDB lineage: Bacteria > Bacillota > Clostridia > Oscillospirales > Oscillospiraceae > Faecousia. Next base: position 1,621 of record JAZOWQ010000100.1, read on the forward strand.
CTGCGAGGATGCAGGCGCAGATGGCATCAGCCTGATCAATACTATGCTGGGTATGCGGATCGATCTGAAAACCCGCAAGCCTGTGATCGCCAACAAAATGGGCGGTTTTTCCGGCTCTGCCATCTTCCCTGTGGCGGTGCGTATGGTCTATCAGGTAGCAAATGCTGTTAACATTCCTGTTGTTGGTATGGGCGGCGTAAGCTCTGCTGAAGATGTTATCGAAATGATGCTGGCCGGCGCAACTGCTGTTGAGGTGGGCGCTGCCAATCTGGTGAATCCCTATATCTGCCGGGATATTATTGAGCAGCTGCCTGCTGTTATGGATAAATACAGAATCAATACATTAAGTGAAATTATCGGAGGTGCGAAATAATGGGTAAGGATGTCATTGTAGCCTGTGATTTTGCCAGCGCAGAACAGACCTTTGCGTTTTTGGACAAATTCACCGGCCGGAAACCTTTTGTAAAGATCGGTATGGAGCTGTATTATGCAGAAGGTCCTGCCATCGTTAAGGAAATTAAGGCCAGAGGTCATAAGATCTTCCTGGATTTGAAGCTTCACGACATTCCCAACACCGTTAAGAAGGCTATGGCCGTTCTGCGGAATCTTGATGTGGATATCACCAATCTGCATGCTGCAGGTGCAACCGCTATGATGAAGGGTGCACTGGAAGGTCTGACCCGGGAGGACGGCACCCGGCCTCTGCTGATTGCTGTTACCCAGCTGACCTCTACCGATCAGGAAGCAATGGAGCGGGATATTCTCATTAAAGAGCCCATCGACCAGGTTGTTATGCACTACGCAAAGACCGCTAAGAAT
>JAZOWQ010000101.1:0-7160 GCA_045659325.1 Faecousia sp.
GCAGAAGGACATGGCTACGATCCGACTTTGGGTGATGGGGGAGGTGGCGGAAGGGGGGTGGAGCAGGCGGAAGCGGTTGCAGTGATTCCGCTTTTTCTGCAATTTTTTTCCGGCTAAATCCGCCAGCGCGTCAATAGAATACATGTAGTCGTAGCCATCTCGGTCCGGCTGAAAATAAAACTGCCCGGGATACCACTGTTCCAATTTCTCAATGTCGCCCTGGGTCAGACTGGTAAGCCGGCAGGGGATTCCCCGCTTATGGGCATCAGAAATAATGGCATCTATGGTGGGTTTCAAATCCTCTCCCAAGGGAAACAGGTACACACTTCTCCGGTTAAACTGGCAGAAAAAGGCCAGATTCCCGTTGTGAATAGTGGCCTTTTGTCGACCCCACAGAGAGAGGTTCGCGAAATTGTATTCACAGCCCCGCTCCCCGCAGTTCATAAGATAGGAGTTGTATAGGGCCTTGTTTTCCGGTGTTAACGGGGTGAAATTCAGCATAATTTGTCACATCCTTATATAGAGAGTATACCACGAAAATTTACATTATACAACGAAGAATTCAGTTGACAGTTCCCATTTTCTCCATATACAATAAAAGTATCAAAAAGCAAAGGAGGAACGCCCGTGACAGAACGCTATGAAATTGCGGCAAAAGCCGTAGTGACTATGCTGGAAGAGAAAAAATACGCCGCTCTGCGGGAGATTCTGGTGACGATGAATCCCGTGGATATTGCGGCGCTGTTTGCCGGTCTGCAGGACAGGAAAATCCCAGTGCTGTTTCGCCTGCTGCCCAAGGAATTGGCGGCGGAGACCTTTGTGGAGATGGAGCCGGAGGAGCAGGAACTGCTGATACGGGGCTTTTCTGACAACGAGCTGAAAGAAGTGCTGGATGAATTGTATGTGGACGATGCGGCAGACCTGGCAGAGGAGATGCCTGCCAATGTGGTGCGGCGGATTCTGGCCCAGGCAGATCCCCAGCTGCGACTGTCTATCAACCAGATTCTCCGGTATCCAGAAAATTCCGCAGGCTCGCTGATGACCACCGAGTATGTGTCTCTCAAGCCGGATATGACCGTAGGAGAGAGCATTTTGCGGATTCGCCGGCAGGGTGTGGATAAGGAAACCATCTATACCTGCTATGTTACCAAGGACAGAACGCTGATTGGCTTGGTAACAGTAAAGGATTTGCTGCTTGCAGAGGATGACGATATCTTGATTGGTGATATTATGTTAACTAATCTGATATCTGTGACCACCCATACCGATCAGGAAGAGGTGGCCCGGCTGTTCAGTAAGTATAATTTCCTTGCCTTGCCGGTGGTGGACAGGGAACACCGTATGGTGGGTATTGTCACCTTTGACGATGCTATGGATGTTTTGGAGGAGGAGGTAACTGAGGACATCGAGCTGATGGGCGGTGTGCTTCCGTCGGAACGGACATACCTGAAAAACACCCCGTGGGCGCTGTTCAAAAGCCGGATTCCCTGGCTGTTGCTGCTGATGGTGTCGGCAACCTTTACCGGTATGATTATCACCGCCTTTGAGGGCGCATTGGCAGCCCAGGTGGCGCTGACGGCATTTATCCCGATGCTCATGGGTACCGGCGGGAATTCCGGCTCTCAGTCCTCGGTGACGGTGATCCGTTCCTTAAGCCTGGACGAACTGAAATTCTCCGACCTGCCGAAGGTGCTGTGGAAGGAACTGCGTACTTCCATACTCTGCGGTATCGCGTTGGCGGTGGTGTGTTTTGTGAAAATCTGGTTGGTGGACCGGTTGCTTTTGGGCAATCCCCAAATCACCCTTGGAATTGACGCTGTGGTGTGCCTTGCGCTATTGGTGACTGTGGTGGCGGCAAAAATCGTGGGGGCGATTCTGCCAATGGTTGCCAAACGGTTGGGCTTAGACCCGGCGGTAATGGCAAGCCCCTTTATTACCACCATTGTGGACGCCCTGTCCCTGCTGGTGTACTTCCTATTTGCCCGGCTTTTGCTGAATCTATAGCAACTGGTCATATAATTTTTTGCAAAATTGGCCATTTATTTATCACCAGATGGTGCTATAATGCAGATAATCTGTTCCGGGAGGCATCATTATGGAAAGAAATAACCATAGCTTGCGGAGGCTGTGTATGGCGGCGCTGTTTGCGGCGCTGTGCTACATAGGCTTCACATTCTGCAAAATTGATATCCCCGTAGGCACGGAAAAAACCGCATTCCATTTGGGAAATGTGTTCTGTGTGCTGGCGGCTCTGTTTTTGGGCGGCCTGTGGGGCGGCCTATCCGGCGCGGTAGGTATGACGATTGCGGACCTCACTCCCGCCTATGTGACCTCTGCCCCCAAGACCTTTGTGCTGAAGCTGTGCATTGGTCTGATTACCGGCCTGCTTGCCCATAAGGTGTTCCATATCAGCTGGGAAGGGGAGCGAAAAGTGCCCTTGAGCGTGGCTACGGTACTCAGCTGCGCCGGCGGAATGGCCTTCAATGTGGTGGCCGACCCGGTGGTAGGTTACTTCTATAAAATGTATGTGCTGGGTGTCCCCCAGCAGGCCGCATCCATCTGGGCAAAAATGGGCGCTATGACCACGGTGGTGAACGCAGTGGTGGCGGTGATTGCGGCAACGGTATTCTATTTGGCTTTGCGCCCCGCCCTGAAGCGGAGCAGGCTGATGCCCCAAGTGAAGTAAACAAAAAGCGTGTTGCTCAAGGCAACACGCTTTTTTGCGGCATTTGACATTTGGCGGGGTCTGGAGTATGATAGGAAAATATGGATAAAAACACCCTTGAAATGAGATGCAGACAATGAAAATGAAAGAGTTTTTCACCGGCGTAAAGGCCGGCATGCCGGTGTGTATCGGATATTTTTCCGTGAGCTTCGGCTTTGGTGCTATGGCTGTGGCCCAGGGCTTGTCGGTTTGGCAGGCGATTCTGATTTCCTTTTCCAATCTGACCAGCGCCGGACAATTTGCAGGCCTGACGGTAATTGCCGCCGGCGCGGCTATGGTGGAGATGGTCCTGACTCAGCTGGTCATTAACAGCCGCTACGCCCTGATGAGCCTTGCCATCGGACAGCGGTTAGGGCCCAAGGTGGGCACGCTGAAACGGCTCCCGATGGCATTTTTCAACACAGACGAAGTATTCGCCTTGGGTATGTCCAGAGGCAAACAGCTGACAACAACCTTTTTTGTCGGAGCGGGTGTCATTTCGGCCATCGGCTGGACTTCCGGTACGGCCATGGGCGCGATTGCCGGTTCTTTGCTGCCGGAATCCATACGGGGAATCCTGGGGGTTATGCTCTATGGTATGTTTGTGGCCATCGTTGTTCCTCAGGCAAGGGAGGAAAAGCCGATTCTGGCATCGGTGTTTTTGGCGCTGGTGTTCAGTGGCGTATTTGCGTGGCTGCCCTGGCTGAAACAAATCTCTGAGGGTCTGGCCATCGTCATTTGCACCGTTGCGGCAGCTGCCCTTTGCGCGGTGCTGTTCCCTGTGAAAGAGGAGGCAGACGAATGAAGATTTACCTCTATATTCTTGTGATGGCCGTAACCACCTATCTGATTCGGGCGCTGCCTCTGACACTGCTGAAAAAGCCCATTCGCAACCAATTTTTAAAGTCTTTTTTGCACTATGTACCTACAGCCTGCCTGACGGTTATGACCTTTCCCGCCATTCTTTCGGCAACAGAGCATATGCTCTCCGGCGCAGTGGGTCTGGCGGTGGCGATTCTGCTGGCGCTGAAAAGGAAGAGTATGATTGTTGTGGCGGTTGCCAGCTGCGCCGCAGTGTTCTTGATGGAACAGCTGATGCGGGTTTTGTAAATGCTGTATCCTTTCGGTGCTCCTTGTAAGGCTAGCACCGTTTCCACAGATTTGATATAGGACTCGATTTGCATTTTTGCCGTTGGCAAAAATTATTGTAGCCACCAGTGTTTGCACTGGTGGCAGGAAGTGTCCACCGGACACTTCCATTGAAATGGGTTCGAGTCCATCGGACAGCAAAAAAGAAGAGACACCAAAAGGTGTCTCTTCTTTTTTGGTGGACGATATAGGACTCGAACCTATGACCTTCCGCACGTCAAGAATGTGTCAACAAAAAGGGTGCAAAATCCCGAAATCCTTTAGAAAAGGTTCGATTTTAGGTCGTTTACTGCCTTTTGCATAATATTCATATCGGGGTGAGTGTAAATTGCAGTGGTGTTGATGTTGGCGTGACCGAGTATCTTTTGCACGACCCGAACGTCCGCACCGCTTGCAAGGGTGTTGGTTGCAAAGGAGTGTCGGCAACAATGGACAGACAGACGGCGGATATTGGGGTGTTGCTCCTGCAATGCGTTAAAGAAGGCGGTGTAATCTCTCGAGAAGTTTCGGGGATACATCAGGTTGCCGTTCTTGGTGCTGAATATGTACTGTCCATATCGGGGGAGAGCCAACAGACGATAGGCAACCTCGGGCAACAACGGAACAGTACGAATACTGGATTCTGTTTTCGCAACATATTCCTCGACACAAGGTCTATTGTTGGCAATGAACACGCCACGTTTTATGGACAGGGTGTTGTTGGTTACATCTTCCCAACGCAGACCGAGCAACTCACCACGGCGTATGCCTGTCAGCAAAAGCACGATAACCCCTGTTGCCACTCGCTGATATTTGTAGTCCATTGCAAAGTTGATAATGGTTTGCATTTCCTCAGAGGTATATGCCTCTCTGGGCGTTTGTGCGACGTGAGGCAGGCGTAAACGTTTCGTCGGGTCATTCTCGCACAAGTCGTTTTCCATAGCCGTGAGGAACAGGGAACGGAGCATAACACGCATTTTGTCCATATAGGACTTGGACGCACCTTTTGCAAATTCGTTGATAAACTTCTGCAGGTGCATAGGACGTATATCATTCAATTCCATTTCGCACAGATCCGCAGGCAGTTTTCTCTGCAACAATTCGTATTGGTGCAACGAAGTGTCCTTGATTGTGCCTTCTTTGTAGTACTGCAACCATTGCGGAAACCATTCGCCGAGTGTCATATTGTCACCCCCTTTGTGTATGTAGTCAATGCCGAATGTATAAAGCGGTCAATCTCTAACCAGCTTGTAGGAACAAGGGATATTTTTCCGTATTCCTTAACCTTGACGATGTGTTTTTGAAACGTATGCCGATTGCATGAACTCCGTAAAACCTCTATCAAATCGGGGCAGAGGATACACGCCTTCACCTCGAAAGGCAAATCCCCGAACGTTACGTCCAACTGCTCCGCACCATAATAGAACAAATTGGGGAAAATATCGGCAACGGATTTATACGTAGAACGTTCAACTGTAATCTCGCAACGTGTAACAGGTACGGACAAATCCGATTCCTTTGTTTTATCATACAGTTTCATTGCTCCGTGGGTACTGCGTTTACCTTGGTACTCGGTAACTGCACCCTGTTCACGGAAAAGTCGGTAACTCTTTGCTTTGTCCTCTATCAGACGAACTTCCGCACGTGATATGGCGTAGTCAAAAGCGACGTCGAATCGCTGAATGGTAGCAGATAAGGCAGACCCTTGTAGCAAGGAAACAATTCGTTGGATAACGTCAAGAGGTACTTTGTTGGGGTTGAAGTCCATAACTGCTTCCGGTGCAACCTGCTTGCAGGCATTATCGAAACAATATCGCCCAAGCATTACGGAAACAGACCAATCCAAGGTTTTGATGGTGCAGGTACGGCAATAGCTACCGATACGGAAGAAATCAATCTTATTCCATACCACGTCAAGACCTGTAAAGAACTGATTGTCCAACTGTTGGGAAATCAAATCCACAGAAGTGACCGTTTGCCTGTGGTCGAAATCGTAGTTATTGTACTTGTATTCAAATTTCAAGCGGATATTGTCAACGGATACACGGCAGGTATCAGTATCAAGATACAATCCGTAGGGGATACCACAAAACACGCAATCACTTCCTTTCTGTAAAAATCTCTTTGTGGGGCAATGGTCAAAAAATGACCACACAGGCCCCTGTTAGAATAAGGGGCCCAGGGCGTTCCGCACTTCCGTTTGCGGAACCCCACTGGCTACCTCTTTTCCAACTGCTTTCAACGTCGGCACTCTGCATTTTGGCTGACAAGGTGCGTACCTACTGCTCAATAGTCGGTACTGCTCCACACGCATTGCAACTCCGTTCGACCCGTCGGCTTTTTGGGGTTGTACCTCTATCCAACTGCGGAAAGCTCGGCGAGGGAAACCCTTCTGCCTCTGTCCAACTGCCTACCGTCGCCTTCCAGCTTCGCTATCCTTGTCGGAACTCTCTGCAACTATGCAAAATGTAGAATTTATGCGTTTTGTATATAATACTGCTGATTGCAGAAAATGTCAATACTTTTTGTAGAAATTATGCAATCTGTAGAATAAAATATTCCTATTGCATTTTTTGATAATCTGTAGTAAAATCTACAATATGTAGAAAAGGGGGAATGAGAATGAACAATTTACTCGGTGATTATGAATGTCAGTTTTCCGTCGAGGAACGAAAGCAAATCGTTGCACAGACAATTCAAGACTTTAGAAAAGACAAAAAGCTAACGCAAAAAGATGTGGCAGAGGCAATCGGCGTAAAACTTCCGACCTATAGCACCTATGAAACAGGACGGAGTGAACCACCCATTGAAATATTGGTGCGGTTGTCTTATCTGTTCGATGTGCCGATTGATGCATTGGTGCAAAAGGAAAGAACCTACAGAAACAACCAAGAACTCACAGAGCAGATAAACGCCTATAAGGCAGAAATTGCAAAGGCAGAGGAGATACTTGCCCAACAAGAGGGCGAGAACCCCGAGGCACGATTGTTTGTTGAAGGTCTAAAGAAAATGCTTGAAGCCGTTGAAGAGGCAAGCAAAAACGAACAGGTGGTTAAGCGAATTAACCAAATCAACAAGTAAAACTTTGTGCAACTTTTTATCCCGAAAATGCAAAAAACCGCCCCTGTACGGCAATCACGTCATACAAGGGCGGTATTCTTATGCAAAAACAAGGCGGTTATTCGGTCAATATACAGAAAAAGACCACCCATTTTGGGTGGTCTTGTCTATGGTGGACGATATAGGACTCGAACCTATGACCTTCCGCACGTCAAGCGGATGCTCTAGCCAGCTGAGCTAATCGTCCAAAGGCAGGAGTCATTATAAC
>JAZOWQ010000102.1:0-2954 GCA_045659325.1 Faecousia sp.
CCGATACAATCGGCTGCCGTTTCAATCTGTCGAGGAATTCTTTGCGACCTGACGAATATTTTTTTCTGCCTTAAACCGGGCTACCATAATCTCGTGTCCGCAGCCTAGGCACTTTAGTCGAAAATCCGCTCCTGTACGAAGGACCTTCCATTGTTTCTCTCCGCAGTGATGGGTTTTGTTCATCGTGAGAATATCGCCTACCTGAATATCCATACTATTCCCCCTTAATAGCTGCCCAGTATTGCTTGGCAGCCTGCTCCAGCTTGTTATCGCCGTAGTTATAATACTGTGTGCCTGCCAATTCGTCGGGCAGGTACTGCTGCTTTACCCAGTTGTGGGGGAAGCTGTGGGGGTAGAGATATCCCTGTTCCCGTTCCATAGTATAGGAATCGGCGTGCATATTCTGCAAATGCCGGGGGAAATCGCCGGTTTTACCTTTGCGGATATCGGCAAGTGCCGCATCCAAGGCAACATGACCGGTATTGGATTTTGGGCTGGTTGCCATCAGTACTGCCGCATCGCCCAAGGGAATCCGAGCCTCCGGCATCCCCAGCATCAGCGCCATATCCACACAAGATTTCACAATAGGAATAATCATCGGGTATGCTAGGCCGATATCCTCTGCCGCAATCACCATCAGGCGACGGCAGGCAGATTGCATCTGTCCCACCTCCAGAAGTCTTGCCAGGTAGTGGCAAGCAGCATCCGGGTCGGAGCCGCGAATAGACTTTTGCAGAGCAGAGAGTAAATCGTAGTGGTTGTCTCCATCACGGTCAGCACGCATAGCACTCTTCTGAGTAACGGTTTTGGCATCCTCTAAGGTCAGCTGCAAGGCCTTTCCGTCGGAAATACCGGCAGAGAACAGGACCTCTACTGCATTTAACGCTTTCCGCAAGTCGCCGCCGCAAGCAGAGGAAATATAATCAAGTGTGCCCTCTTCACATTCGGCTTTTAAATTATTCCGTTCTTCCAAAAAGCCAACAGCCCGTTCCACCGCCCGCAAAACCGCTGTGGAAGAAAGTTGTTTGAATTCAAACACAGTACTCCGACTGAGGATTGCGTTGAAAACGTAAAAATAAGGATTCTCTGTGGTGGAGGCAATCAGGGTAATTTTGCCGTTTTCAATATACTCCAACAGAGACTGCTGCTGCTTTTTATTGAAAGACTGAATCTCGTCCAGATACAGCAGCACACCATTTGGGGCCATAAAGGTATCCAACTGGGACACGATGTTTTTAATATCAGCAGTGGAGGCGGTGGTGGCATTGAGCTGATACAGCGTCCGGTTAGTTTGCTTGGCAATAATATTCGCCACGGTGGTTTTGCCCGTACCACTGGGACCATAGAAAATCATATTGGGGATATTCCCCGAGTCAATCAAGCGGCGAAGCACCGCGCCTTTTCCCAAAATATGCTCTTGTCCATATACCTGATCCAGACTTTCCGGCCGGAGCAAGTCTGCTAAGGGCTGATACATAAGCCGCTCTCCTTTCTGTTAAAATGTGGCTACTTCTTCCACAGCAGGGGCTGCAGTCATAACCTGGAGCGCTGTGAGCACAGGGCCTAATTCACCTTGATAAAGATTATGTTTTTCTGCCCGAACGGTGGCGGTAATTGCTACCCAGGAGCGGGGCTCCAGTTCCTTTGCTTTCTCATACCGACAGGGTACTCCGCAGAATTGAATATCATCTTCGCAGCAGGTCATCACAAATCTGCCGGGGGCAAACATATTGCCGCTCTTATCCCGACGCAGAAGGGCTACCTGACCCTTAAAGCTGACAATTTTCCCGTCGTACTTCTGGGGCTCTTCGTTCACATCCCGATACCACAGGGCATAGTCTTCGTCGTTAATCACTATGACAGGAGCGTTAATATCAAAGGGCAGCGGGTCTTCAATCTCGTCAAATTCCGTTGTGCCGTCGGTATAGTCATAGAGAATGTCCATGCGGCGGTTGGCGGCCCGGACAATTTTGTGGAAGGGCATTGTGTCCTGACCGGGGGTCAGGCGGTTAAATACCACCATTTGGCCGCCCACCAGCTTATCCATTACCAAGTTGCGCATATTGGCATTGTAGGCCATAAAGGTAGTGGAATCGGCAAACATCACCTCTTGGGCCACCACCCAATCCTCTGGAAAGCGGCTGTAAATGTCGCCAACCAAATGCATACCGTTCAGCTCAGCAACAACCCGCTGAATCTTATGCTTTTTTACAAACTCTTTCAGCTGCTTGGTGGTAACTGTCTGCTGGTCAACTACTTCCATAAATATGTTTTGGTGGGGGTAGGTGGAGAAATCGTACTCCTCCTCCCCTTCCTCACATACCAGAAGGAGCGTCCGCTCACCGGCATTGAAACGGGGGTCTTCGAAGGTTTCCTGAACAAATTTAGTCTTTCCAGAATCCAGAAAACCGGTAAATACATAGACGGGAATCTGTACCATATTACACTCCAAACAAATCGGCTACGCCGTCCTCATTCAGGCCGGAGCCAATGACACACAGCTTACCGGTAACTGCCGCGCTACCGGTACGCAGGTCGATTTCGCCAGGCACAAAGTCAAAGTGCAGCCAAGCGCCATCTTCGCCTTCTACGATACCCTTAGCCCGCAGAACCAATCCGAATGCGCCACCATCCAGCACTTCCAATGCGTGGCGGAGGGCTTCAGCTGTGAACTTCTTATGGGTTTCTACGCCCCAGGAGGTAAACACCTCGTCGGCGTGATGATGGTCGTGATGGTCGTGATCACAGGAGCAGTGTTCGCCGTGGTCGTGGTGATGATGCTCACCATTGTGGCCGCAGCAGCAATGCTCTTCCTCGTGGTCATGGTGGTGATGCTCGCCGTGGTGGCCGCAGCAGCAATGCTCTTCCTCGTGGTCATGGTGGTGATGCTCGCCGTGGTGGCCGCAGCAGCAATGCTCTTCCTCGTGGTCATGGTGGTGATGCTCGCCGTGGTG
>JAZOWQ010000103.1:0-2342 GCA_045659325.1 Faecousia sp.
ACCGGACTGGATCACAAGATCTTAGTAGGTGGCAGCCGGGAAGGCTGGCACGATTTTAACGAAGAAAACACCATGTACAGCAGTCACTTTGGCCGCACGGAAGACAGCCCCTGCGGATCCGATCCCATGCTGATGTTCTTCACCTCCGGCACCTCCGGCTATCCCAAGCTGGCGGCTCATAATTACAAGTATCCCCTGGGCCATTTCATCACTGCCAAGTACTGGCACTGTGTCCGGCCCGACGGCCTGCACCTGACCATTTCCGATACCGGTTGGGCCAAGTCCATGTGGGGCAAGCTCTACGGCCAGTGGCTGTGCGAAGCCGGTCTGTTTGTCTATGACTTTGACCGGTTCGACGCGGAAAAGATCCTGCCCATGTTCGCAAAATACAATATTACCACCTTCTGCGCACCGCCCACCATGTACCGGATGCTGGCAAAGCAGGATCTTTCCCGGTTTGACCTGTCCAGTATTCGCCACGCTTCCACTGCCGGTGAGGCGCTGAACCCGGAGGTTTACCGCCAGTTCCAGAAATCCACCGGTTTGGACATTTTGGAAGGCTTCGGCCAGTCCGAAAGCACCCTGATCATCGGCAACCTGATTGGCGACAGCCACAAGCTGGGCTCTATGGGTAAGCCTGTACCCCTGTAGGACGTAATCCTGCTGGACTCCGAGGGCGAGCCTGTTGCGCCCGGTGAGACCGGCGAGATCTGTATCAATATTGCTGACGGTCTGCCCTGCGGCTTGGCTTATGCCTACGAAGGCAACATTGATGTTACCGCAGAGACCTGGCGTGAGGGCTACTACCATACCGGTGACCTGGCCTGGAAGGACGAGGACGGCTTCTACTGGTACGTGGGCCGTGCCGACGACGTGATCAAGTCCTCCGGCTACCGGATCGGACCCTTTGAGATCGAAAACGTCATTATGGAACTGCCCTACGTTCTGGAGTGTGGCGTTTCCGCCGCTCCCGACGAGGTGCGTGGTCAGGTGGTCAAGGCCAGCATCGTGCTGGTGAAGGGCACAGAAGGTACAGACGCACTGAAAAAGGAAATTCAGGACTACGTCAAGTCCAGAACTGCGCCTTATAAGTACCCCCGTATCGTGGAATTCAAGGAATCCCTTCCCAAGACCACCAGCGGTAAGATTATTCGTAAGAAGCTGTAATAACTATGGAACATAAAAGATTAACCCTATTTGCCGGGCATTACGGCAGCGGCAAGACCAATATTGCCGTGAACTATGCCATACTGCTTGCAAAAGAGGGCAAGAAGGTCTGCATCGGGGATTTGGACATCGTCAATCCCTACTTCCGCACCGCGGACAGTAAAAAAGTGCTGGAAGAGGCCGGTGTGGAGCTGATCTCCCCTCAGTTTGCCAACTCTAACGTAGACCTGCCTGCTCTGCCGGCAGAGGCCTATCGGCTGGTGGAGGACAAAAGCGTTTTCGGCATTATGGACATCGGCGGTGACGACCGGGGCGCATACGCTTTGGGCAGATATGTGCCGGCCATCAAGGCGGAAAACGACTACCGTATGGTATTCGTTGCCAACTGCTACCGACCCCTGACCCGCACTCCCGAGGAAGCGCTGGAAGTTATGCGGGAGATCGAGGTCGCCTGCGGTCTTGCCTTCACCGACATCATCAACAACAGTAATTTAGGCCCGGAGACCACTGCTGATACCGTACTGGCCTCCATAGACTATATGGAAAAGCTGAGTAGCCTCAGCGGCCTTCCCATTTTTGCCCACACGGCTGAAGCCGCAGTCGCCCAGCAGCTGACGGGCAAATTAGATCCTGTGATCCCCCTGCATCTGCAGGAAAAATATTTTGATTTACCTACCCAGAAGCCGGGAAACCGACCTCTGTGGGGATAAACCACCGCAACAAGAGGAGGAAATCCATATGGCAACTGTAACCTCCCGCACCGACTGGTGCAAAGGCTGTGGCCTGTGCGTAGACGCCTGTCCCAAGGGCTGTCTTGCCATCGCTGCAGACAAAATCAATAAGAAAGGCTATTCCCCTGCTGTGATGGAGCACCCGGACAAGTGCATCGGCTGCGCATTCTGCGCAACTATGTGTCCTGATTGCATTATCACCGTAGAAAAGTAAGGAGGCGCAAAAATGGCAGAAAGAGTACTTATGAAGGGCAACGAAGCCATTGCTGAAGCCGCCATTCGGGCAGGCTGCCGCCATTACTTCGGCTACCCCATCACCCCCCAGACAGAAATTGCCGCCTATATGGCAAAGAAAATGCCCAAGATCGGCGGCGTATTCCTGCAGGCGGAAAGTGAGATCGCATCTATCAATATGGTCTATGGCGCAGCCGCCGCAGGTGTGCG
>JAZOWQ010000104.1:0-47981 GCA_045659325.1 Faecousia sp.
AAGTGTCCACCGGACACTTGCATTCAAATGGGTTCGATTCCGTTCCTCCATACCAAAATAAGGGAGAGGCAGAAGCCTCTCCCTTATTTTGGTGCACCTGAGCAATCCAAATTCGAACCAGTATTCTTTTTTACTGCTATCTTTGCGTCGGTCAGTGTAATAGTGCGGTCGCCGTCTTTGAAGTTGAAAGTCAGCAGCAATTTATCATCGTGGACAAACACGGCGTTGACAAAGGTATCAATCAGCATTTGGCGGTGGCTTTCCTTTGTTACATCGAGCTTGCGGAAGCGGTGCAGCCAAAACCGCATAAAGTCGGCGGGGATTTTCGGCTTCTCCAGTTTCTCTTCCGCAATCCGCACAAGCAATTCTTCCTTAGTGGATTCAAGCTGTGTCAGCTTGGTTTGCAGAGCCTTGGAGACCATACCACCAAGAATGGCGTTGACGGCGTTTTCAATGGCGGTTTCGGTTTCCCGTAGCTGCTGCTCATACATCGGCAAATCTGTGTTGTCCTCGTCCTGTATCCGCATAAGCATAGACACGATTGCTTCTATAGCATCATCGTCCATCAGCATATCCATTGTTTCCTTGACTACTAAATCTTCAATCCATTCCTTTTTAACGGGTTTCTTTTTGCAGTCGTTCTTCTTCGTCTTGGCCGCATGGCATTTGTAGTATCTATGCGTTGTTCCATTGCGACCCGTTCCACTTTCTCCGTTCATAGTTGCTCCGCAATGACCGCAGAATATCTTGGTGGACAAGAGATAGTTTTCCACCGCTTTGGCTCGGGCAGGAGCTTTCTTGTTCTTCTCCAGTTTCTCTTGCACCCGTTCAAACAAGTCAAGCGGAACAATAGCAGGAATGCCATCGGGAACAACAATATCACGGAATGAATACTCGCCAATATAGCGGCGGTTACTCAGCATATGCTGAACTGCCGCCCAAGATACAGCTCTGCCCTTGGTATTGGTAACGCCCTTGTCCTTGAAATATCCTTGGATGTCAGCTATTGTTTTTCCATCGTCATATTGCTTAAAGGCTTCTACGACATAAGGGGCGGTCATTTTGTTAATCTGTAGGTGTTGCTCCTCGTCTACCACATAGCCGATAGGGAGAGTGCCGCCATTCCATAAAAGCTTGTTGGCGTTCACAGTTAAGCCGTCCACCACCCGTTCCTTTAGCTTTTCGGAATAGTATTCAGCCATGCCCTCCAAAAGTGCTTCCATAATTATGCTTTCGCCGCCAGTACCAATGGCTTCCGTAGCGGATACCACCTTTACACCATTTTCCTTGAGCTTTGCCTTGTAAATTGCACTATCGTAACGATTGCGGGCAAATCGGTCAACTTTGTACACAAGGACAATATCGAATTGCTTCCGTTTGCTCTCCCTAATCATTTTTTGAAATTCGGGGCGTTTATCGGTTGTGCCAGACTTTGCCTTATCGATGTAGTTCCCGATAACCATATACCCATTTTGTGCGGCATACGCATTGCAAACATTCAGCTGAGCCTCAATAGATTCCTCCCGTTGACTACTGGAGGAATATCGGGCGTAGATTACTGCTCTCATTGAAATACCCCCATATGATATGTTGCAATAATCATATCATATGGGGGATTCTTTAGTCAATTCTGTAGTTCAACTGTTCGACATATTGGAATTTACTCTGTTGGTTTTTTGAGGTTTCTTTTCTTTTTGACACTTCGTATTATTGACCATACTCCCCAGCCTATGCCGCAAACGATAACCATAACAGCAAGATTTATAGCACACCCGACATAAAGCAGTCCGTCCCAGCCTAAACAGAAGGAGGAAGCTACAAGAGCCGCCACAGCTAACGAAGTAAGAAGCATGATTGGTATAAGGCGAACAAGTATTGATTTTGCTTTCTGGCAAAGCACCAGTTGAATTGGTAAAATTACCGCGAATGTAAAAACCAATAGAATTGGTCCAAGGTTTATACTACCTATCCAAATATCTAACATAAGGCTATCTCCATATCAATTTACAAATTCAAGTTTATCGGTGAGTTCATTGTATCACCGATAAACGCAAAAATCAACTGCCGCCCTTGCCCTTGGCCGCAGTCACCCAATACTTTTGGCTTCCAAAAGTAATATTGGGTTATTGCCATTGGCAAGCTCCTTTTGTTTGGTCGTCTATGCTATAGGCAAACCCACCAAAAAGGAGCATGACAATGGAAATTGAAAACGAAGTAACCATATCAACACACAACGGCAGCCAAGTGGCAAGGCAGCACAACTTACGCAATCCCAAGGTTATCTGCAAAGAAGACCACATCGACCCCAACGGGCATTTTGAGGTGTGGCTGGACGAAGACCCGAAAGCAGCCTATGAACGGCTGTTCGGGGAAGCGGTCAAAGCCTACAACGCCAAACAGACCCGACCCGACCGCCAAATCACCGACTACTACAAACAGATTTGCGAGGACAGCAAGAAAAAGCCTGTCTATGAGCTTATCATTGGTATCTATGGAAAAAAGGCAGACGGCACACCCATTTGCAGCAAGAACGACGGCAGACGAATCCTGCGAGCCTTCACCGAGGACTGGGAAAGACGGAATCCCAACTTGAAGCTCTGCGGTTTGTACTATCACTGCGACGAATCTGTCGGCGTAAACGGCAGCCAAGTAGGTCATGTCCACATTGATTATATTCCCTATGGAGAGGGATTCTCCCGAGGAATGGCTATCCAAAGTTCATTGACAAAGGCACTGGAACAGCAAGGCTTCCAGTCGCAAGGCTTAAATAATACCGCCCAAATGCAATGGGAAGCAAGGGAGAATCAATTTTTGGCAACTCTCTGTGCTCACGCAGGCTTTGAGGTAGTGCGTGGCAAAGGCGGCAAGGAGCATTTAGACACAGCTACTTACAAAAAGACCAAGGAGCTGCAGGAGTTACAGCAGCGGCAAGCCGAGCTTGCACAGAGCATTGCCAAGACGGAGCAAGAGTATGAGGAGCTTCAAGACAGCTACGAAACACTGAAGTCGCAAAAATCCCTCTCCCAAGCGGTTATGGAAGCCTACGCCGAAGAAGATTTGAAAATCGAGGTGCAACGCACCCCAGCTAAAACCAACCCCATCACCAAGCAGACAACGCCTGCCCAAGTGACGATGGCGGAAGCGGATTATCTCGTGCTGAAGGAGCGAGCCGCAGCAACCTCTTGGATTCGCAAGGCTATGGAGGATTTGAAGCACCTCGGGGCAAAGCTGACCCGAGAGCTGAATCAACGCCGCCGAGTGGCGGAGCTGCAAGAGCGAGCTGCATCAGCCGAGGTAGCCGCCCGAGCTGCTGAAGTTGACCTTGCCAATGCCCGAGCTGAGATTGCCGACTTACGACAGCAAGCACAGGAGCAGCAAGACTGGATGGAGCAGCAAACCACCCGAAGCGGCAAATCTATTTGGGAGTATTTCTTGGATTTCATAACCAAGCAACGAGAAAGAGACTATATTGAACATGAGCAATAACAAAAGCAGGTGCGTTTTTGAGCGCACCTGCTTTCTTTTTGCGGCTTGGGACATATATGTGGGTCGTGGACGGGACACGAGTGTGGGGCGGTTGCCGCAAGCAAGAGACCATTCATCATTTGTCCCGCCCCGTTTAGCAGAAGAAATGGACATACTGCTCCCTTGATTTCTCAAGAGAGCAGTACAAAAAACGAGGTCGCCCCATGTTCCCTTCATCCCCCATGCGTCTATTTTAGCCGATTTCTGTGCGGCGAACAACTTACACAGGATTTTGCTTTCCCTACTGCCCATACGCCTCTCGACGCATGGCGTAAGCCTTTTTACAATCGTCCGTCTGATTGCTGCTTTCGCTTTGCTTACTCCGTCGCATTGCTTATACCTATCACAAAACGACCATCGCACCCGAGAGCGTCGGCATGGTGACCGTGGCAACTCTACTATATGACAGTCCAAATCCGCCATATAGATTTGTCAATCGGGCTTCGACCTTTGAATGGATACCGAAAACTTTAACTTCCCCCATTGCAAGGGGATTTGCATGATTTTGTCTCCTTTTCATGCTGACACACCATGTGAACCACACTATTCAGGTCATGGGAAAGAATGACCAAGGGCATGAGGCTGCTTTCTTGCGGTGGAGCCTACCCTAGCAGTTTATAGAGATGCTGCTTGCTCTTTTAATTGGGACAAGGGTTGACTATTGGCACACTAACCGCCATCAAGTAACACAGCTATTAAGTCAATCGTCATTCATTTAAGTTCTCTGTGAAGTGTTCAACTTGAATCCTGTTAACCTACTAATACGAGTCCCTATTCGGTTGTTACATCAGTATAGACGATAAAAAATCAGCAAATTGAGCGGGCGAAAGGCGTAGAAAATTCATCCGATTTTTACCCCGTTTTTCTCCATCCGCCATCCCTGCCAAGCATACGGCACTTTGACTATATCCCTATTAGAAAATAAATTTTGATAGGAGATATTGAACTATGAGTAGAAAGAAAAAGCTGATTAACAACACAAATATTCCTCAGTATGCGATTGAGCATGTTGCTCGTTGTGTAATGGACGATATTCGAGAAGCATATCTAAATGAGGAAATTCAAAAAGCATTTGCTGAATGGGAAAAAGAAATGCGGTCGCTGAAAATTAAACGAGGAATGCAAGAAAAGAAAGAGAGAGCTGTCAACACGGCAGCTCTCTCTGTTTATTTCAGTTTCTTCTTTCCTCTCGGTCCTCGTGGCTTGGATTCGGGGCGTATCTTCCAACCATTCGCAAAGTATGTTTGCTCATACCTCGTGAAATAAACAATAAATCCGAACCCATCCCCAACGGGGAATAACTGGTTCGGATTATATTGCTTTGGTGCCGCTGACCGGAATCGAACCGGTACGGATTTTACTCCGAGGGATTTTAAGTCCCTTGTGTCTACCTATTCCACCACAGCGGCATATATATTTGTTTTTGCATATGGAATTGCTTGGGGTATATAGGTGTTGTGTCTACCTATTCCCCCGTTTGCGGTACCCGATATCTTCCTTGCCGTCGGGGCGGCTGCGTCAGCTATCGACCGCGGCACACGCTGCGCCTTCGCTTATTCCGCCACTGGCGGCGCTCAGGCTCGCGGCCACAGCGGCAAGCGCTTAGTTATAGTAGCACATTTTTATCTGGCCGTCAAGAACGGGTTTGCAACCTTTTTCCGCAAGGGATGGGGAGCGTTTGTGGGAAGCTGTATAATCTTGTTGCAAAACCAAAAAACTGTGTTATGATTTACATACATAAAAAGAATTTGAAATGAGGCGTATCTTATGGACTTTTTCGGATATCCCATATGGGTGGTGGGGCTCATTTGCCTGGGTGTATTTTGTGCGTCCTTTATGGATGCCATTGGCGGTGGCGGCGGTATTATTTCGCTGCCTAGCTATCTGTTGGCAGGTGTGCCTGTGCATTTTGCGCTGGGAACCAATAAACTGTCCTCCTGCATCGGCACGGTGGCTTCCACGGTACGTTATGTAAAAAACGGATGTGTAGATTGGATATTGGGGATTCCCTCCATTGTGCTTGCGTTGGTGGGCGCCCATTTCGGTACCCGGCTGCAGCTGATTGTGAACGAGCAGTACCTGAAAACGGTCTTGCTGATTGTTCTGCCCGTTATTGCGGTAATTTTGCTGAAGAAAAAGGATTTGCCGGAGACCCGTCAGAGTATGTATGAATGGCGTCGCAGAGGAATCGTTTGGGGCTTTTCTCTGGTGGTAGGCGCTTATGACGGCTTTTACGGCCCCGGCACCGGTACATTTTTGCTTCTTGCATTCTGCTATTTGGGGAAAATCGATGTGCGCACTGCCTCCGGAAATGTGAAGCTAGTAAATCTTGCCTCCAATGTAGGCGCATTGGCAACCTCATTGGCAGCGGGAAAGGTGCTGATTCCCCTGGGTTTGGTTTCCGCGGTATTCGCTACTGCCGGACAGTATCTGGGCGCGGGTCTTGCGTTGAAAAACGGTTCTAAAATTGTGCGTCCGGTGATTCTGGTCGTGCTTGTGCTTTTGGCAAGAAAAATTCTGCTGGAGCTTTTCGGAATTGCATAAGAAAAAGCACCTGCGAAAAAAGCAGGTGCTTTCTTTTTATTCCAGAATCAGTCTGCCGAAATGCTCCGGTGCGTGGAAGGAGATGCCTTCCGGAATGGGATTCCACATCAGATAATGGGGAATGACGGTCTTGTCGCCGCATTTATAGCAGTTACCGTAGAATTGCAGACCGGATTTGGGCTGAAAATCGTGGAAGAAATTCTGAATAAACTGGAAAGGAATGGTGTAGGTGATCTCCCAGCCACCCTCTGTAAAATTCACAACCGGTTTGAATGTGTTCATATGGTTGGGAAGAATCAAGCGGATGATGTTGGGCTTGCCCTTGCAGTAACCCAAAAACAACGCGCAATTGGCATTGAATTCGAAGTTAAAGTAGTGCAAATCCTCCGTGGGCCGAATGAAGAATTCCAGACAGCTATCCTCCCAAATGGGATCAAATTTTTGTGTCAGCTCCTTGCGGATGTTTTGCTCCTTGCAGGACAGATGCACATGGATGCCGGTATCATCCCAGCAAAGCTGTGCTTGTGCCGTTATGTTATGCTTAATATCCTTCTTCTGATAATCAATGTGCATAACAGGAATTTGACTCCAGTCAGGTTGTCCTTCCACACGCTTGATCACATATTCTTTCATATCAGATTTCCTTTTCTTGTACCAGTTCGCCCCGGAAATACACATCCTGTACGGTAAACTTGTCGTCAACAATCAGCAGGTTTGCATCCCGGCCGGGGAGAATAGAGCCGATCTTATGGTCCAGCTTCAGCAGCTTGGCAGGATTGGTGGAAGCGCACTTAAATGTCACACGCACATCTGCATTTGTGAAGCGCATAAAGTTTGCGCAGGCGCCGCTCAGACGCAGACGGCTGCCGGAGAGCTGGCCCAAGTTGTTGTAGTTCAGGTCTTCTGCGCTCTTGGGATCGTCGGGCGCATATTGGGAGGGATCGTGGTAAACTGTTGCAGCGGTGGAGTCGGAAACCAGAATAATATAGTCCTCACCGGCACACCGCAGAGCCAAGCGGGCAGCGTGGGGCTTCACATGGATACCCCGGGAGTCGCAAATCAGCTCGTAGTACAATCCGGGCGTAGCCAGCGCAGCCAGGGAAGAGGTTTCCTGAATGGCCAAGGGACCGGTGGGTACCTTGTAGCAGCCCATAGCGTCAAACAGATGGGTGATGTTTTTTGCGCCCTTGGAAACAGCGCGTTCTACATGCTCAGTGGTCATGGCGGTGTGGCCTAAATCCATCACAATGCCGCGTTCGCTGAGGAAGTCCTCCAGCTCCTCTGCACCTTCCATTTCCGGAGCATAGGTGCAGTGCAGCACAATGTCGCCGCCGATATCAAATACTTGCTTGCACAGTTCCTTGCTGTAAACCCACGCTGCGGTGGAATTGGAACCGTATTTGGGGTTGGTGAAGGGCCCCTCGTAATGCATACCAATAATGGTGGTATTGCCCTCTTCCATAGCCTTCCGGCAGCCGTCGGCACAGACCTGGAAAGCGTCCATGGTACAGCCGTAGGAAACGGAGGGGGTAATGGAGGTAGTGCCGCTGCGCAGGTGACACTTAGCCATAGAAACAGGGTCTGCCATAGCGGTATAGGCTTCACCGGTCTTTACATTCAGATAGCCGTGATTGTGAATATCCACAAGGCCGGGGCCTATGTAAGCGCCTTTTACATCGATAACCTCTGCATCCTGGGGAACAAGCACATCGCCGCTTGCTAAAATTTTTCCGTTTTCAACCAGAATGGTACCTTCCCGGATTTCGTCAGGGAATACCAGTTTTGCGTTTACAAACGCCTTCATAGCAATTTCTCCTTTTTTATCGCATTTCGTCCAGCAGTTTTTTTGCGCTGTCAATAATGATCTCGGCAACGCCGGCCTTAAACCGGGAGGTCTTAGCCTCATAGCCACCCTCATTGTAAGCGGACATCATGGGGAAGTAACCCATAGCGCCGTTGGTCAGGCAGCAGGGCAGGATCAGATCCCAGCCTTCGGCCTTTTTAATTTCCACACCGATTTCGGTGAAGGGCTCGCCGGGAATACCCACCAGAGCCACAGGGCCGATTTTCAGACCCGTCAGGTTCAGGCTGAAGCTTTCCGGGCCATTCTCCAGCAGACACATACGGGTAGCCTCAGCAACCGCGGTGGTCAGCTGCATAGCCTTGTAGGGGATTTCGTCATCACGACCCTCTTTGTGCAGCTGCACATAATGCTTGGCCAAGGGCATATCCTCGGGCTTGGGCATATTGGAGGGGATCTCGATCAGCTTCTCGGTGATGTCGATATCCTCTACATCCACATAGCAGACCTTGTCGAACACCTGTAGAACAGTACCTGCCAATGCGTGGCCTACAAAACGGGCCATACCGGGGCTCTTCATTTCGTTGTCGAAGGAAATTTCGGTGTCGTTCATATCGCCGCCGGTGGGGTGGACGTTGGTGCTGCCCACGTCGCCTTCTGCGCCGTTGAAGAAGATGGTCTTCACACCGTCCAGAGCCTTGTCCAAGGTCTTAGCCATCCAGTAGGGGAAGTCGCCGGAAATCAGTTCGCCGTTGATGGTGTCAGCATGGAGACCGTAGTTCACCAGCACGATGGTATTGCCGTTCTCCTGGTCGAAGCGCAGCACATTCACTCTCTGATCCAGTTCGCCAATTGCGTGGTCGATGTTGGGGTCATCAATGGGAGGACAGGTAAAGGTAGAGCCGTCCTTCATCTTGTAACGACGGATGTAAGCCACACGCTCGGGAGCATAACCAACGATATAACCCATCCTGGCGCTCTTCAGATCGTCCAACGCCAGCTGTACGGAATTGACAATCCGCTCACTCAGGAAGGCCCGATAGGCAATAACTCTTTCAGTCATGGCCTCGTCGTTTTCTTTGTTGCGAATCAGGGGTCCGGTGTGGGTGTGGGTACAGGACAGGAAAATATTGCTCTTAGGAATGCCGGTAACGGCCTCAATTTTTTCTGCCCAAATGTCGGAAATATCCTTGGGAACGCTGCAGTTGGGAACACTGATCATGGCGATTTTCTTCTCACCGCATTCCAGTACCAAAGTGTTCACAACCAGCTCATCCAAAATACCCTTGGCATACCGGGGGATGTAATAGCCTGAGATGTAATGACCTAGAGGAGGTGTTACATTTACGGTAGAGAAACCGACCTCCAAATTGTTCATGTTTTTTCTCCTTTTTATCGAATTTCACTTAGAAGTTCCAGGGCGCCGTGGATAATTCTCTCGGCAATGCGCACGCCCTCAGATTGATTACACACTGCCTCCCCAGAGAGCGGAACGCTTTTGGTTGGCGATTTCGGTGTTAATTAAGTACTTGGTATGGCGGATCTTCCACTCGATACGGGCCTTGTCGCCCATATATTCCATAGAGGGCTCCCAACCCAGACGGGAATCCACTTCCACCAGAGGAATGGTAGCCTCTGCGTTCTCGATTTCAGCCAGCAGCAGCTGTTCCATACGCTCCAGCACATCCAAAACCTCTTCCTTGGTCTCGGAACAGGTGAACTGACCTACCAGCTTGTACCACTTCTTGGAAGCAATACCGGTCTTGATGCAGTTTGCCATATACTGACCCAGATTGATCAGCTGCAGCAGCTTGTCGCTCTTGTTTTCGATGGTGTTCATCTTGGCAAGACCCTCTTCCATCTTGGAAAGCATCTTCTCCAGAGAACGGATTTCTGCGCCTACACGGATAGGTACGGGAGCACCACGGTAGCCTGCAACCTCGTGGGGGTACATCTGCAGATAGTTCTGATGGTAAATGCGGTTGCCGAAGTGGGCGTAGGGCATACCGGGGTTCTTAAAGCCGGCAATAAAGCAGAAGGGGTAGGAAGGACCGATCCGGAATGCGCCGTACTGGTCGTTGTCGGTGGGGGTGTAGTGGGTGATGGCATCGCTCCAGTCGTTCAGAGCATCCTTCAGCTGATCCTTGCATTCCTCGCCAAACTCGCTGATGAGCACATCATCCAGAATCTCTTCCATATCCCGCTCCGGGTCGTTGAAGCACCATTTGGACAGCTTGGAAATGAAGGAAGGATACATACCGTAGTGATGGCTTTCCATAATACCGGACAGACCCCACTCCCGGTTTGCCATCTTCATACCCTCGTAACGCCGCATCCACTGGAAGGGAGCGGGCACATAGGGGATGGTACCGAAGTCCCAGGTCAGACCGCCGGTGTTGGTCATGGTGTACAGGCGCATATCACGCTTCTTGGCAGCAATACACTCAGAGGCCACAATGGGGGTGGGGCCGGGATAGTGGATGGAGTAGTCGGCAGTGATGATCTCACGGCCCTCCAGATGGACCTTGTTGCCACACTCGAATCTGTTTACCTGCAGGGTGATACCCTCGGGAATGTTCTCGATCAGCTTGACTCTTGCCTCTTCCGGCTGCTTGTTCCAGTTGTAGGTCCAGAACACAATGTCAGCATCGGGATTGTACTTGGTGATGATCTTCTGGATCAGCGCCAGCCATTCGGGGAAGTCCTCGCAGGGGTACCAGCCGGAACGGGGCTTGCCCAGAGGCAGGCCGTCTTTGTCCACAACACTCTTGGGGTCGGGGGCAACGTGGGGGTCGTGGCTGGGGAAGCCTACGGACTCACCCACCAAAATGATACCCTTCAGTTCGGGGCAGGTTGCAAACAGTCTGCCGTAGTTGTTTTCGTAATAGGCTTCAGCACCGGGGTCGGTAGGATTCTTGCCGCTTTGCAGATAGCTGTAAGCGTACACATCAATACCGTACTTTCTTGCCCGGTGAATCAGCTCGTTAAAGTCTAAGTAACCGTAAGGTGTGATGTTCACATCCTTTACGAAGACCAGAATGGCATCTCTGCCCTCGTGGGCAATGGCCTGCAGATGCTCATCGGGATATTCGTCCAGACCGTAGCCGGAATGAATCATCTGGGGGGAGAACATAGGCTTTCTGAAAACAGTCTCCTTGGTAATGAAGGGAGCTTTCTTCAAAGTCATCATTTCTTCCAGGTGGTAAAGACCCTGGGCAGCGCCCCGGGCATCAAAGCCGGTGACCAGAATGTTATCACAAACATCAATGCGGAAACCCTTGTAGCCGTTTGCCTTGCCCAGATCCACGCCGTTGTCGGCGGCGAGCTCCACGGTGACGGTTTGACCGTCAACCTCAGCGCCCTTCTTGGCGATGGAAGCGCTCAGGCCCATAGAGGTGAACAGGTAATCTGTAAAATCCCGGGCAGCGGTGAGAATCACTTCGTCATCGTTGGGAACAATCACAGTAACATTGTTCTTGATCTCCAACTGCTTGTCGGTGGGTTTCAGTGCATAGTTACGAATATTCTTTTCGTGAATGGCCAGCATTTTCTTTCGAAAATCATAATTCTTTTCTTTTTGAAGCATAGCTTTTCATCCTCCCTATAACTGCACAATTTATCTGCGCATACAATATCATTATACAAACTCTGTTCTGATTTAGCAATACTGCGCAGGCTGTTTCTGTAAAATATTTCATATAAAAATCGTTATATTCCCTATGGGATGGAATTGCAAAAGGGAGGTTTTTCTGTTAAAATATAAAAAACGAGGAAAGGGAAGAAACTTTATGAGACCGAAAAAGAGAATTTGTGACTCCCTCACCGAGCAGCAATATCTGATCCGCCCCGCCTATATCAACCACTACGGCAGACTCTTCGGCGGTCAGCTGATGAAATGGATCGATGAGCTGGCAGGCATTGTGGCTACCCGCCATAGCGGCGCCACTGTCACCACCGCAGCTATCGACAATCTTCAGTTCCAGGCCCCCGCATACGAAGGGGAGCTGGTGGTGCTGCAGGGTATGGTGACCTATGTGGGCCGCACCTCTATGGAGATCCGGGTGGACACCTATGTGGAGGCTCTGGACGGCAGCCGGCAGATGATCAACAGAGCCTATATCGATATGGTTGCCATTAACAGCAGAGGACAGGCTATTGAAGTGCCGGAGCTGGAGCTGGAAACCGAGGAACAGAAAAAAGAATACGAAGCTGCCGCCAAGCGTAAGCAGCTGCGGAAACAGCGTCGTCAGGACGGTTTTTAAAAAAGAAGAAGGGCCGCTTTTTTGCGACCCTTGTTTTTGTATAATTTTTAACCCCTTGGCAAACAATACCTCCGGACACAAATAAAGGAGGTTACTATATGCATAAAATTCGATTTATCAGCCTTGCTCTGGCGGTCTGCTGCCTGTTAGGGTTCGGCGTCAATGCTGTGGCTCCCCAGGTGGACAGTGACGCGATTTATTGCTTCACTGGCGAGGAATTTTCTCAGGAAGAGGAGAAGGTAGCGGGTGTCTGTATCACCGGGCTGCCCGAGCCGTCTGCCGGTACTGTTTTGCTGGGCAACCGGGTATTGCGAGCCGGTGACATTCTCACTGCCGACCAGATGACGCAGCTGACCTTCCACCCTTTGCGGACGGAAGAGGATACCCAGGCAGCCATCAGCTACCTGCCCATCTTTGAAAACCGGGTGGAAAAGGAAGCGGTGATGACCATCGGTATCCGCGGCAAGGAGGACAAAGCCCCTGTTGCCGAGGACTTCTCTGTGGAAACCTATAAGAATCTGCCCAACGAGGGCAAGCTGAAGGTCAGCGACCCGGAGGGTCAGACCTTGACATTTACCGTTGTCCGTGGCCCGAAACGGGGCACGGTGGAGGTAAATGCCGACGGCACATTTGCCTACACCCCCAAGAAGAATAAAGTGGGTGTGGATTCCTTCACCTATACCGCCACCGACCCCGCCGGGAATGTATCCCGTGTGGCCACGGTGACTGTGCAGATTCTCAAACCCACCGATGCCCGCCAGTACACCGACACCGTAGGCCATTCCTGTCGCTTTGAGGCAGAGTGGATGCGCAACACCGGCCTGTTTGTTGGCGAGCAGATCGGCGGTAATGCCTGTTTTTATCCTGATAAAACCGTCAGCCGCCAGGAATTTTTGACAATGGTAGTGAAGGTGCTGGATATTCCCATGGACAACACGGAAGCAGTCCAGTTGCCGGAGAATACGCCCCAGTGGCTGAAACCCTATCTGGCAGCAGCTCAGCGCAGCGGCCTGACCGCCAACTGGCAGACCAGCGGCGAGATGGATGCGCCCATCACCGGCGCAGAGGCTGCGGTTATCCTGCAGAACGCCTTGGATTTGGCTGTTGACAGCAAGCTGTTGGAAGCCGAAGAGACCATGGCCCAAGAGGATGTCCCCACCTGGGCAGCTGCCAGCCTGACAGTATTGGCAGAAAATGGTCTTGCCTTAGATGCCAATACCCCCATGACCCGTGCCGATGTGGCAGAGACCCTGTATCAGGTGAGTCTGCTGGCCTTGGAAGCCCCCGGTATGGCAGTTTTCAGAATTCAGCAATAAAGAAAAGGAGGGTCACAGACCCTCCTTTTTGGTTTTACACAGCCACTCTTGCTTTGTTCAGCTTGTCTGCATAGCAGAACAGAATAAAGCCAATGACGAACAGCACAGCGATCGAGCCGACGGCAATGCCGGTGTTGGCGATGGGCAGACCGAACAGGGAGAAACGCATACCCTCGGTCAGCTGGCTCACAGTACCAACCAGGGTAGTACCCAAAACGGAAGCGCCCTTACCGCATATATCCATCAAGCCGTAATACTCACCGCTTTGCTCAGCGGGAATAATCTTACCCAGATAGGAACGGCTCAGGGCCTGAATACCGCCCTGGAACATGCCTACCATAACAGCCAGTGTCCAGAACTGCCAAAGCTCGGCAAGGAACACGGCAAATAGGGCGATACCTGTGTAGCAGATGATGCAGATTTTAATCAACAGACCGGTATCGTACTTAGCGGAGAAGCGGCCGAAGATAATGGAGCAGGGGAAAGCCACAATCTGGGTCACCAGCAATGCCAGCAGCAGGCCGGTGGAGTCCAGTCCAAGGGCCTCACCGTAGGCAGTTGCCATTTCAATGATGGTGTACACGCCGTCAATGAAGAAGAAAAATGCCACCAGATACATAAAAATATGCTTATGCTTCTTTGCCTCCTTGAAGGAGTTTGTCAGCTGCTTGAAGGTAGCCGCAACCGGGTTGCCCACAGACTCCTGATAGGCGCTCTGCTTGTACTGCTTAGTTAGCGGCAGGCTGCAAACCAACCACCACACGGCAGTAATCACAAAGGAGATAATCAGCGCGGTGACCTGGCTAATGCCAAACATCTTGTGGCCCAGCACTACGACAAGGCACAGGACAAAGGGAATAACAGAGCCGATGTAGCCTAATGCATAACCCAGTGTGGATACCCGGTCCATTCTGTTATGGTCAGAGATTTCCGGAAGCATGGAATCGTAAAATACGATACTGGAGGAACAGCCCACCTTTGCAATCACGAAGATGACAAGGAAGGACAACCAGCTCCAGGCCACACCCAGCATAACACAGCCTGCAATACCCACTGCCATGCTCAGAATAAACAGCGGTTTTTTGAATCCCCGCTGGTCCGCCAGTGTGCCGCAAATGGGTCCAATAATGGCAACCAAAAGGGTGGCGATGGAACCGGCGTAGGCCCAGTAGGCCAGATAGTCGGACTCGCTGATACCTGCGCCCTTGGCGAGGGCGTTGAAGTAGATGGGGAGCAGGGTGGATATCAGCAGAATGAAGGCAGAGTTTGCCACATCATACAGAATCCAACTCTTCTCCAGCTTGGTCAGCTGCAATTTCATATATTTCTCTCTCTTTCTTTTTTAAAAATTCCCCGGCGGGGTACGCCGGGGAAAGGACTTACTGATAAGCGATGGGGTGCTTGATGCCCACCAATGCAATATAGGTGGTGCCTACATCCAAATCCAGAGGAGTGCCGTCGGCCAGGGTGTAGACATAGGAAGTGCGCAGACTATCTCTGGACCAGGTGATGGGAACAATTTTGCCGTTAATAGCGGCATAGCCTTCGCCGGAGCCAATGGTTTCGTAGATCTTATGCATACCGTCGGAGTAATACCATTGCTTGGTGTACAGAACAATTACATTCTTAAAGGTCAGAGCTTCGCCGGTGTTGCCGTCGATGTGCTCAGTACCGTGAATGTTGATCTTATACTGACCCAGAGAGGCATCGTAATTAAGTACCGTCTTCTTCTTGGATTTGAAGGTGACGGTGACTTCTTCGGCCTTTTCGCCGTTCAGCTCCACACCGTCCTTAAACTGCAGACCGAAGGAGTTGGAAGTGGGGGTGTTGTAGCCGTAAGCGTTAATAGCGGCTTGCAGTTTTTCACCGGTGGTGAACAGGGTGTGCTCCCATGCATAGCCACTGTTGTAGCGGTCCAGATCACGGTAGAAATGCTTGCTGTCAGAATCGATATGCTCCCAGTTGTCGATCTTGTCGTAGGAGTCATCGTAACGACCGGACAGGGCCAATCCGGGGCTGCCGCCGCAGTGAATCAAAGGTGCGTCATAGGAAACAGCGATACTGTTGAAGGCGGTACGGGCGCTGCGGATAGGGCCGATGTCAGCCACCTTGGACAGGTCGGTAAATACGGCGAGGCAACGGGTAATGTCGCCTTCTACTTCAATCTCGTAGAAGAGGTCTGCCTGACTGATGCCCTTCTGGGGCATAGCCTTCTTCAGGTTATTAATCATAACGGCAACTGCCTGACCGGACCAGGGCTCTTCCAGGGGCGCACCGGTGAGGGGATGGCGGTATAGGACCTCTTTGGGTTTGGTGGGCTCAGTGGTAGGTGCAGTGGTAGGTTCGGTGGTGGGTGCAGTGGTAGGCTCGGTGGTAGGTGCGGTTGTGGGTTCGGCTTTCTTCTTACCGCAAGCGCACAGCATCAGACACAGAACCAGAAGCAGAGCAATTTTCCGTTTCATTTCGTTATCCTTCCTTCTCTGATATGGATACAAGCATTATAACAAAGATTTCCCTCGAATGCAACCCAAGACGGGCGGAATGTTTTTGGAAATTTCAGCAAAGAGTACTTGCAGAAAGCATGCCAATAAAAAACGGTCCTGCTGGAAGCAGGACCGCAAATTTTCTATTAGCAGCCGAAGCCACAAATCCGGCTGAGAATCTGCCAGATGGAACCGCATTCATTGCAGCAGTTGGAATTGCAAGAGAAGAAGAACATCTTGCCGACCTCCTTTTCAGAATTTGTCTCGCGAGGACATAATAAATTGTAACCGTTTTGTAACCATTTTGCAAGCTGTAAATTTTTCCAGTGGGGGGTTCGACACTCTGCTCTGTGGTGTGGTTCGATTTTGTAGGGGCGGCGTTTCGCCGCCCGAAAAGTCATCACATCAAGGAGAATGTGGCAAAGCATTTGATTTTGCTTTGCAAAATGTGCCGGTGGCCGGACTCGATTTGCATTTTCGTCGATGGCGAAAATTAAGGTTCGCCTCGGTCAAGCCCTCGGCGGCAACGCTCGTCCACGTTGCATTTAGATGGATTCGAGTCCAGCCACGGCATAAAAAATATGGGATACCCCGTTTGGGGTATCCCGTATTTTGGTGCCGGTGGCCGGACTCGAACCGGCACGATGTCGCCATCGGTGGATTTTGAGTCCACTACGTCTACCAATTCCATCACACCGGCAGTTACTCGGTTAGTATACACTATGTTTTCCAAAAAAGCAAGGGGAAATTTGCAGAAAAGAGGCTCTCCGAAGAGAACCTCTTTTTGGTTTATACTTGCCGGGAAGCATTCTGGGTGTTGTAAAGCTTGGCATAGATGCCGTCTGTTCCGATTAGTTCCTCGTGGGAGCCACATTCGGTGATGACACCGTCGGCAATGGAGATAATCCGGCCTGCTGCCCGAATGGTGGATAGACGGTGGGCAATAATCAAGGTGGTACGGCCCTGGGAAAGCGCATCAAATGCCCGCTGAATTTTGGATTCCGTCACGGAGTCCAATGCGGAAGTGGCTTCGTCCAAAATCAAAATCGGCGGATTCTTCAGGAAAATCCGGGCAATGGCCACCCGCTGCTTCTGTCCGCCGGACAGGAGCGTACCCCGCTCGCCTACATAGGTCTCAAAGCCTTGAGGCATCGCCATAATATCCTCATAAATTTCTGCTTTCTTTGCGGCCTCTACCACCTCTTCCATAGTAGCGTCGGGCTTGCCGTAGCGGATATTCTCAAAAATGGTGTCCGCAAACAGGAACACCTCTTGCTGAACGATACCGATACTCTGATGGATAGACCGTTGGGTCACATCCCGAATATCCTGCCCGTCAATGGCGATAGAGCCGGAGGACACATCATAAAACCGGGGAATCAGTTGACATAATGTTGTCTTGCCGCCGCCGGAAGGGCCGACAATGGCGATGGTCTCACCGGGAGCCACTTCCAAAGACACATTCCGCAGCACATCCAAATCTCCCTTGTAGGCAAAGGAAACATCCTTCACGGAGATTGCGCCCTTTACATTCTGCAAATCCTTGGCATCAGGCTTGTCCTGCACTGTGGGGTCCATTTTCATAATATCCACAAACCGCCGAAGGCCTGCAAAGCCGTTGGCAAACATCTCGGAGAAGTTGGACAGCTTCCGCATAGGCCCTACAAAAGAGGTGATATACAGACAGAAGGTGACCAAATCCCGATAGTCCATACTGCCCTTCATCACATAGTAGCCGCCCACACCGATGACCACCACATTCAGGCTGCACAGGAAAAATTCCATAGAGCTGTGGAACATACCCATAGCCTTGAAAAATTCTGCCCGGGCAACTTTGTACAGATTGTTGGCATTGTCAAACCGGCAGGCTTCCGCATGTTCATTGGCAAAGGCCTTGGCGGTACGGACACCGGACAGGCTGGCTTCAATCTCCTGATTGATGTAGCCGGTTTTCTCCTTGGAAGCGGCAGAGACCCGACCCATCCGCCGGCGCATACTCATGACCAGCGTGAGGAACACTGGAATCATCAGCAGCACAATCAGCGCCAGCTGCCACTGGACAGAGCCCATCACAATCAACGCGCCCACAATGGTGAGGAAGGATGTAAGCAAATCCTCCGGGCCGTGGTGAGCCAGCTCTACCAGTTCGTGGAGGTCAGAGGTGAGCCGGGCCATCAGCATACCGGTGCGGTTGCGGTCGTAGAAATCAAAGCTCAGAGTCTGCATATGCCGGAACAGATCCCGACGGATATCCGCCTCCACCCGAATGCCGAAAATGTGGCCGAAATAGGTGACAATAAAATTTAGCAGCGACCGGATCACATAGCATACCACCACCGCCCCCATCACGATAAAGAAGGTGCGATACATTTTCCCCGGCAGCATATCATACAGTGCGCTGCGGGTAATCAGCGGAAAGGCCAAATCTACGCCGGCAATCAGACAGGCGCAGAGAATGTCTATGGCAAAAAGGCCTTTGTGATTTTTGAAGTACCCCAAAAAGATCAAAAGCGGACTTTTTTTCTGAAAATCTTTCGTATTCATAGGAATCCTCCTTAATTTCCATTATTATACACGAATTGTTTCTAAAAAACAATATCTTTTGACAATGGGCAAATGTTTGCTATACTATACAAAAGAGGTGATACCGTGGAAATTCTGTATTCTGACTTAGATTTTGTGATCTGCATTAAGCCTGTGGGCGTGGACGCAGAACACGAATTGCCGGATCTGTTGAAAGAAAGGCTGGGCGGCGAAATCTTCACTCTCCACCGACTGGATCAAAATGTGGGCGGTGTAATGGTCTATGCCCGGAGCAAACAGGCGGCAGCGGCTTTGTCGAAAGCCATTGCCCAAGGGGAAATGGTGAAGGAATATGTAGCTCTGGTCCACGGTGCGCCCCCACCCGAGGGGGATTGGGAGGACTTGCTGTTCAAAGACAGCCGGAAGAATAAGGTATTCGTGGTGAAACGGCAGCGGGGTGGTGTCAAAGCCGCCCGATTGATCTATCGGTGTTTAAAAACAGGGGAGAGAAGCCTGGTGCGGATTCGGCTCTATACCGGCAGAAGCCATCAAATCCGTGTCCAGTTCTCCAGCCGGGGATATCCCTTGGTGGGCGACCATAAGTACGGCAGCCGGGATGCGGCAAAAGCGCCGATGCTCTATTCCTGCTGCATTACCTTCCCCTTTAAGGGAAAGACACACAAATTTGAATCTTTGCCTGAATGGGGGAGAGAGAATTGACCAAAGCGAAGGGCAGCTTACTGGCTGCTATGACCATATTCGGCACCGTGGGCATTTTTGTGCGGTATATCCCCCTGCCTGCGGCAACGGTAGCCTTTTTTCGAGGTGTGCTGGGCTTCCTGTTCATCCTGATACTGATGCTCCTTACAGGCAAAAAACCGGACTTTTCCGCAATGAAGAGCAATTTCTGGATTCTGCTGGTGTCCGGTGGTGCTATGGGCCTGAATTGGGTATTCTTGTTTGAAAGTTATCGGCATACCACTGTGGCGGTGGCCACCATCTGCTATTACTTAGCGCCGGTATTTCTGGTACTGGTGTCCCCCTTGCTGGGAGAACGGCTCACCGGCAAGAAACTGAGCCTGTCCGGTGTGGCACTGGTGGGTATGGTGTTCGTATCCGGGGTACTGGAGGGTGGTATCTCCGGCGGAAAGGGTATCGCCTTTGCCGTGGGCGCAGCGGCGCTGTATACCACGGTGATGTTCCTGAACAAGAAACTGGGCTCGATCAGCGCCTATGATAAAACCGTTGTCCAGCTGGCGGCGGCGGTGGCGGTGATTCTGCCCTACTGCCTGTTCACCGGTGGTTTCGGTATGAGCCAGATGGTGGGCAGAGATTACGCCCTTTTGGCAGTGGTTGGCATCGTCCATACAGGACTAGCCTATTGGCTGTATTTCGGCGCGTTGGGACAGCTGCCGTCACAAAGTGTGGCGCTCTTTAGTTACTTAGATCCGGTGATCGCCATTGTGCTTTCTGCTTTGTGGCTGGGTGAGTCTATGCACTGGCGGGAAATTTTGGGCGCAGTGCTGATTTTGGGCAGTGCGCTGTGCAGTGAATTGCCTGGCAAAAAAGTTGCGAAAAAGGGTTGACAATTGCATATCGGTGGGTTATAATAGCAAAGCTGTCAAGAAGATGCTGATATAGCTCAGTCGGTAGAGCGCATCCTTGGTAAGGATGAGGTCCCCGGTTCAAATCCGGGTATCAGCTCCACGAAAAAGCCTGAAACTCCAACGAGTTTCAGGCTTTCTTCTTTTTTGTGCTATGTGGTGCCCGCCCCAGAAACCGACACCAAAACCGACACGGCCATATTTTACCCTTCAAAATCCGTCATTTCGCATATTTTTTGAATTAACTCGTCACGTGACAGAACACCATCAATGTAATCTTTATGAACACTATGTCCATGAGTTAAGTAATCATACCAACCTTCAAGCGACTGCACATACATATCATCTAGTGTTCTCAGGTTAGAGTACTTTCCTACATAACAGTTGCCCGCGTCCCAGGTTTCGTGACGTACCGGATACGAAGATGCACGATAAATATTTGAAATAACATGTGCATATCCATCTTCGTCAATTACCAATACATTATGTACCCTATCATCCGCTTGACGCATAGCTTCGCCGATTTCATCATGTGTGAACAAATGCTTTGGCGTTCCAGTTTTAAGAATTCCTATTGAAAAATGCGCACCGAATATCACCGGATCTCCTTCGCTAATTCCACATTGCTTTCGCATATATTCATGACAGGCATTCATCAAGCTATAGATTTCATCTCTGCTGGAAGTTAAGTACGCATTTTGCATAAGATTATTAGGAATAATAGACTTTATTCGTCCATCTGTGCACAACACGTACTTTTCTCGTGATAACAGATCAAATATATCGTTCTTTTCTAGAACAAACTCGATATAGAAAACAGCACTTCCGCATTGTTCTGTACTATTGAGTAAGCAAGAAAAATCCCAGGAAAGGTAATTCTCTGTGATATATTCTTTTAACTTTTGAGCGTCCTCTTCAAAGTATGTTTTCTCTTCTCTATGTATTGGTGCAAATGGGTTTCGACCAAATTTCGGTGAATTAATGATTGATTCAGGTTCATAACCTTGCTTCACCAACTCGCTGTATGCGTTTGTTAGGCTTTCCATATACCTAGCAAACATTTGATAGGGCACCATGCTTTGACGCCCATCATATGTTGATGATATTCCATTGTAGGGTCCTTGCTTAAAAACAATAAGGATATTACCCTTATAATAACGTCTAACAACCTTGTACCCTTCTGGGAGCGCCTCACCAGTGTCATAATCATACACACCATACTGAGCATAATTTGCTGACACATAATGACCAGGATGGTCCTCTACAAGATACTCTGATAGCAAATCATTCTCTCCAAATATCGGATCTGCTTCACTCAGCT
Organism: Faecousia sp.; assembly: GCA_045659325.1. Lineage (GTDB taxonomy): Bacteria > Bacillota > Clostridia > Oscillospirales > Oscillospiraceae > Faecousia. Next base: position 21,380 of record JAZOWQ010000104.1, read on the forward strand.
CCAAAAAGAAATAATTCCATGAAATATCTTTCTCGTAGGAGGTAAAATACAGGCGATACGGTTTTACCAGCATTGTTGTCTTTAAATTGTCGTGAAGATAAATACAGCCTTCCTCTGGGGCTAGTTCTGCTGAAACCAAATCCGTACCGCCTCCATCCGGAAGAAGCAAATGATTATATGCCGGCACGGATGCAATTAGATTTAGTGCGGTTACTATTCCATCTAAACTACTCCAACATGCTGTTTCAGGAGCATTTGGTCCAAGAAGATATTTTTTCAAGAAAGCCCAATCACTTTCTTGAGATTTCATTTGATCCTTGAATATATCCAACCATAGTTTTAATCCGTTTATATACTCTAGCATTGTAGGACGGGTTAAAGGATCATTTTGTGTTGATGCAGTCAGCAGTTCCTCCAGCTCAAGCAAATGCGTTTCTTTGTATTTCTCAATAAAACGCAAACCGTGACTTTTATCAAGAAGTTCGTATACACCATCAAAGCCTAGCTCGTCCCCACTTAACAGCATCCATGTGGTCTTTGCTAATGAAAAAACATCAGCTTTTTTACCATCTGCATGTTTAGGGTCTCGCTTCATTTCTGGCGCAATAGTAAAGATTGCACCCAAGCCTTTATCCGAACGTGTAAAATCATCAGGATTCTCTGGGAAATCCACTAAACCAAAATCTGCCAGGCAATATTTCCCATCATGATAATAAATGTTTGACGGCTTAATATCTCTATGGGAAATGCCTTCCTCGTGTAACTTTGCCAATGTATCAGCCATCTGAATTACGGCGTTTATGATTCCATCCACCGTTAGTTTTGAGTGGCTAATATGATTCATCACAGGCGTTGCTATTGGCATCACATACCAAAACTCATCCTCTGAATATTCATAGATCGGCAAGATTCCATCTATCTTGTCAACATATTTTTTGACAATTTGAATTTCGCTAATAAAACGAGCTTTTTTCTCTGTGCTTTTTTGAACAAGCTGCTTCAAAGCAAACTCTTTTCCAGTACTTTTTTCTCGAACGCGGAAAACGCTGGCATTGCCGCCTTCTCCCAAGTCTTCACACAAATCATAGAGGTTTTCCCAGGGCTGTGCTTTTTTTCCTGTTGCCATAATATCACTCTCTTTATATCTCTCTACTAGTTTTTTATTTCTTGGTACATTCCGATCTTCAAATATCTTTCTAACTGGCTGGATATTAACATCATTTCGCCATGATTTATATTTTTAACTCTGTAATATCTACATCAAAAGGTCTTCTGTATAATGCCAAACATAGGATGACTGGGTAATTTTTACGCGTTGTTTCAAAGACACTAACTTTATAATGTGCCATTGTATTTCTAAATTGGTTTATATCTCATCGTGATGTGCTCGTGCGATCATCTCAACAAACTGCATGATGGTGTATTCTTGCTCGTTTTCCCAGTCGCAAATATATCCATCCAACAAGAAACTCTTTCCTTCAGGGAGATTCCCTAGGGTGAAACGCCTAATATAGCGATTATAAAGACACACGATAGCATCCAATTTTCCATCCCTACAGACAAAAATGCACCAATGGGCTTTGGGCGGAATCATTTTCATAATATCATCTGGCGGTTCTACCTGAATTTGAGGTAAGAAGAAAAATTCCTGTGAAGATTTACCTGTCAATATCCATTCGCGGATTTCTGAAAAATTGGGGTGGCTTGCATACTCAGAACCTTTACGAAGAGCAAGCACATTTAGTGCAATTTTTGCATACATCCGTGCGACTTCCGAATTTTCACCCAGCCTATGTGATTGCTTGGCATGATGCTCACCGTATTTAATTTCTTGCATTTCGAAATTAGCTAAGAAGCTCTTTACTTCTCTTTCTATGCTGGAATTTGATGGCTTTACAGAATTCGTGGCAACATAATAAATTCCGTCAGAAAATCCAACAAGAATATCACCGTCAGGAATATGTTCACTTGATAAAAAAGTATATTTATCCGGAAGATGTTCCAAGGAAGCTAAAAAAGATCGGATTTGTTTTTCACCGTCTGCATATTCGTTTGGGACAGCGATTGTAGCCTCATTTCTATGCCGATGAAATTGAGGAATATTATACGGTTTTCCAGCTGCCGTATAGCAAAGAATAGGCTGACCATCATCTTGTAGTCCCACATTTACCGCCGACTTAGCGGCTTTAGATGGATTGTGAGAGCCTCTTTTCCCTGGACCATACATCATTCGTTCAAAAGCGATTAACGAATGTCGCATAAGCTTCAACTCCATGGGCGAAAACCTTTCGTTGGCTTGATCTGAGACAATACCATGATCCAACATTTGTTTTCCTCCTAAACCAGCAGGAAAAACATGCTCTTGTTTTTGATATGTAAGGTTTTCACCATTTCCTAAGTAGATACACATTTTTATTTCTCCTAAATGCTCAGAAAACAGTGCGAATATCCATTTTCTAAACCAATAAACTAATTGTAAAAATACGGATTACCTGCTCCAGGCATCGGCATAATACCACCGGTCAATTGTTCTTAATATCCTTGTATCAGCGGATCCTTACAACCATAAAGCGTAACGTTGCGAAGTACAATGCGCAGACATATTACAAAAAGATTATACTCGAAAACATTGACAAAAACAAGCCTACACAAAGGTCCGGGAACGTAGTTGTTCCCGGACCTAAATTATTAACACACGTGGATAACGCCACAGGCGATTTTTTGCCCTGCATTGCCAGCGGGCTGGGTACGGAAATCATCCGGGTCACTGTGAATGACCACAGTACGCCCAATAATCTCTTTCACAGAAAACCGGTCCGTCCTTACAGATAAATAAGCGTTTCCGTTGTACCGCAACAACGGTGGCAGGTCACCTGCGTGTTCCGGATGTGCCTGCTCAGCAGGATTATAATGACCTCCTGTTCCGGGAAAGTCAGTACCAGAGCAACTTTCTCCTCGATGAATATGGAATCCGAAGAATCCTGATTTGCTCACGCTAGGCAGGCCAGAAACTCTTGCCACTATCAGAATGCAACTGTTCTCCTGATAAAATCGAACACTTCCTGATAACTGCGGTGCTTCCAACCCTCCTGTGATATGTGCCACCGCATCCGGACATTTTGTGCAATATTGCATAAGCTCACCTCATATCAGCCTATGCCAACACACTTCTTTTGTCTCAGGATTATTTGATCTCTGCGCCACCCCATTCAATCACGGTCAAGTCGGCGCAGAACGAATAGACCATACCTACTAGGAAAGCCCTACGCAACCGTCTAAGCCATAAGCAAGTAGAACATGGAATCCTGTGTGGAATAGCTTTATAATCAAATCAGCTATATTTCCTGAATTTCAAGATTGCCTTGAACATATCTCCGTCCAATACAATCTCAAAAGCGCCATTGCAGATCTCAGTATAGCTCTTTGCAATGGCAAGGCCAAGGCCGTTACCTTCAGCAGTTCTGGATTCATCACCGCGAACAAATCTCTGGGTAATTTCCTCTACATTGAAGTTCAAGGGATATGCAGAGATGTTTTTGAACTCCATTACGATCATACCGTCTTTTTCGGACGCGGTAATAAACACTCTGGTGTTCTTCATAGTGTACTTGAGAATGTTGTTAATGAGATTACTCACAACACGAGACATCTTTCGTCCATCTGCAGAAATGAACAGTTCTTTCGGTGTGTCTACGCAGAGCGGGAGCCCGGAATTCTGGATCTCACTGTCGTGCTCGCCCAAGGCCTGATTGATGAGGAGCGACACATCCAACTTTTCCAGGACAACATCATCGTTACCACTCTGTACTTTAGAAATGTCAAACAAATCCTGTGTTAGTTTGTTGAGCCGATCACTTTTCTTAGCAATGACCGCTACATAGTCCCTTGCTTCATCAGGCAGTCCTTCCACCTTGGAAAGCAGCTCGGTATAGCTGATGATAGAGGTGATGGGCGTCTTCAGGTCGTGGGAAACATTGGTAATAAGCTCAGTCTTTAATCTCTCTGCTTTTACTTTGGCAGAAACAGATTCATCAAGGCCTTGCGCAATATCGTTGATATTCGCTGCCAACGCCTTCATGTCCTGGCACCTTACTTCGGGAATCTTATACGCCACATTTCCGTTGCGAACCTCACTAACACCTTTCTTGATCGCATCCAGGTCCTTTGCTCTGCAAGCCACCACAAAACAAGCACAACCGAACAGGAGAATACCCAGCAGCAACCCCATCGGTGATACGATCATAAGAACGCCAAACAAACCGATAAAAGCCGTGTAGACGAAGAGCATCGTTATAAGGATCGCACCAGTCTTCTTCGATACCATCCCGAAGATCGCTCGCCAAAATGTCTTTGTTACTCTCCAAACCCACTTTGCAATCCGAATAACCAAGCGGATAATCCACCTCAAAACACGAAGGATAATGCTTGTTTCAATCAATCTGCGGGTTTTAATATTACGAATAATGGAAAGTAGCGAAGTAATAAGGATCAAGCTGACAAGTCCGGAGACAGAGCCCAAGATCGGATAGATCAAGCTAATAGGAAAGTCACCATAAGCATATTGGTCAATCACAAGGAAACAGAGCGCAACACCACCGATACCAAATGCAGCAATCGCTGCCAAATGGCACTCAAGCCACACATTGTCAAGCCACATATTTTTGTGTTCGCCATCAGCAGTCTTGCCACATACGCAGATAAGATAGATGAGCAAAATCAACGCAGCGATAGCACATATGATTGTCTTAGTGAAGGTATTAATAACAATTCCTTCCTGAAGCTCCCAAATAGCCTTGTATTCTGCAACCGCATCCTCTTCCACACTACAACTGAGGATAATTGTGCTTATCTCATCATGGATTTTAAATTCTTCGAGCAAGTAACCACGGTACATATGACGATCATTAGGCATTCTGCGTTCAACATGTCCATTGGAATCACGTTTCACATACGAATAGTATTCTCCCTGCATTAGATCTTCTGCACTTTCCGCACCGCAGTTTGTAAGCACGAGGTCATTCCACCGCACATAATAATTGATCATTTCAGAATAGTAATAATTCGAAAACCGTTCTTTAAGGTTTTTCTCTAATGCTAGTCTGATTTCTTCCGAATCAATTTTATCATTTTTGGGCCGTAGAAACCCCGAAGCATCATCTACGTAGAAAACGCTTCGATAAGCATTATATACCAAATTCTCCGGTTCACCGAGAAGAGAAGAAATATACCACGACTCTGAAAAATCACTTTCAAAGTTATAAATTTCTTCTTCCTGATTAAAATACTCCAAGAATCCGTCAGCGGCGATCAATACACCAGACACAATACCTGCAATAAATAAAACAACAGCAATGACTTTGGTGATGCTGGAATATACTACTTTTCTCATTGATAAAGCCTCCTTCAATCGATCTTATAACCGATTCCCCAAACCACCTTCAGATACTTGGGCTCTTTGGGATTGATTTCTATCTTTTCTCTGATATGACGGACGTGAACCGCAATTGTATTATCGCTTACCGCACTTTGTTCGTTCCACACATTGGAGTAGATGTCCTCGGCAGAGAACACCCGGCCCCGGTTTCTGACAAGCAACTCCAGAATTTTGTACTCCACAGGTGTAAGTCTTACAGGCTCACCATCAACCTTTACCGTCTTGCTTTCGGTATTCACACTGAGGCCATCGATCACTATTTCTCCATTCTGCTTTCCAATAGAGCCGAGGGTAGTATAGCGTCGCAGCTGGGACTTCACTCTTGCCATCAGTTCAGACGGGTTAAACGGCTTTGTGACATAGTCATCTGCACCGGCAGTCAGACCGAATATTTTATCCGTGTCCTCCGACTTTGCCGACAACAAGATCACAGGGATATTCCTTGACTCACGCAGTTTCATCAAGGTTTTAATCCCGTCCAGCTTCGGCATCATAATATCAAGGATCATAAGATGCACTTCGTTTTCAGAAAGGGCGTCCAGCGCTTCAATACCATCGTAGGCCTTTATCGCTTTGTATCCTTCTCCCGAAAGAAATATACTGATACTGTCAACGATCTCTCTGTCGTCGTCTACAACCAATACATTCATTTCCTTTTCACCTCCGCCCATATCGTACAATAGATTTCTTAACATTTATCAACGAGAAAAATTAAGTTTACTTAAGAATTATAGCATATAGTTGTAGTTTTTTCTACCAACAAACAAAAGGCGCCGCCGAAGCGACGCCTTTTCATAAAGGGTAATCAGTTAAAATTGATTATGCCACATCCATCATTGTTCCGATGAAGAACGGGATGTTGTTCTCACAATCAATGAGCATATACACAAACGGTCTGTCGAGATAAACTTCCTTAGGCTGCTCCGGTTCCATTGCTGCGCCATCACCGGGTTCTACAATTGTGACTGCAGCAGCCTTTGTACCCTTTTCTTCAACGGAGATAAAGGTTTTATGAATTACTCTGGAGATACTGATATTGCCACCGGTAGAAGATCCGAGGCCGGCGAAGTCCGCGTTATTCGGATCAAAGGCTTCGGTCATACCCATACTCTTAAGGATCTCCGTCATCTCCACGCTATAACTGGTTTCAAACTTCGGAATTGACGTGTAAACCGTTGTGTGCTCCGGGTTGGAGAGCATCTCATTCAGGAACTCACCGGTCAGCGAAGCAATGTATTCCGAAACGCTCACGCCCTCTTTAGGGAGCATTGCAACAAAGGCATACTTTCCGCTCTTATAGTACTTCAAGAAACCGGTTGCCTTTTCATCCTCGAAATAATTGCTCTCGGTGCTATACATGAGTTCACACTTTTGCTTCGTTCCGTCTTCCTTTGTAAACTCACCGTCTTTCACCTGATACTTTTCATAGATATCTGCCCATTCCGCGTCAAATGCCAAGGCGTTGATCAGATACATCAGTGCATCTGCAGGAATCTTATCCAGGGCACTCGGAATCATGCCATCGGTCTTTTCCTTTACCCAGTTGTTGATGTCCTTACAGGTCTGCTCGTTAAAGGGTGCCTTGTAGATGTCAGCCCCATAGTAGTCGGCAGTGGTCTGCAGGAAATCCTGATTGACGGTAAATCTCTCATGGTCAGTAAACCAAATGGAGTTGGCAAGGCTCAGCTTATATTTCTCATCCTGCGGCAGGTTCTGTATATAGCTATAGATGTACAGATTCATTTCCTCGGTGGTCATGCCGAGAACATCTTCCATTTGCTGAAGGGTTTCTTCCTCAGCTCCGTTTGCAGTCATAGCCAGAGCGCAAAGCACGGACAAAGGAGAAACCAGGGTGTTCTTACCGTTCTCTTCACTTGCCTGGAATAGACGGATCGCAAAATCGGTAATTGCAGCATTCTGATCACTGAGATCGTTTAAAGCTGTTACTTTATTGGGGCTAACACCTTCCATAAGGTTGGTGGCCTGTACGGTGGTAGCGCAGCCGGAAAGATTTACAGCCATTGCGCAAACCAACAGCAGGCTCAAGAATGCGAGCATTGTTTTCTTATACATATAAGCACCTCCTCTATCGTGAGTGACGGTCAATCATCAATTGGGTATTTGCAGTTGGTTGTTTCAGCCCACTCAATGATTTCGGCAATCGTGTCAATCTGCTCTTGGGTTAGAGCTGCCTGACCCTTATCGCAGCGGACAAAGCCGTACTCCAAATGGATGTGGTAGTTTTTGCCGAATTCGGTATCTGCTTTGTACTGAGGCATACATCTGCATACTTTATCCGGATTGTAGTCTAGGTTAACAAGCAGATCTGTCAGTGTAACGGAGTGACCATACATAAAGGTGTACTCTTTTCCGCCTATATACAAGGTTGTTTGAGTATTGCCGCAGTAACCTGTGATCGGTTCTGCAACAGTCTGCGGACGCAGCGCAGTCATGTGTGCGTGGGTATCATCGGCATCGGTAATATACACATAGTAATTGGCCGAGCCATGATAACCTACACCGGTATCCTTCCAAGTTGCAACGATCTCATAGACATAGCCGCCCTGCTTTGCATAGAAGGCACCATCCTGGGATATAACGGATTCTTCTTTTTCATTTTCCTTTTCCCATACCGATTCCGGCCAGCAAGCATAGGTTACGGAGGTGGGCTCCACTTCCCACGCCAATTTCACCAAATAGCCAAGGGAGTTGGTGGGCTCATAGGTATTGCTGCCCGGTGCCGGTGCATAAATCGTTTCAGCATACTGGCTGCTGATATATATCGGAGTTAAAGCATCCTTGGGAATAGGTCTGCCTGCTTGGTCCGCGATCGTTGTGTTCTCCAGGTCATTGCCTAACGCACAAGTCCAGTCATAACCACCGATATGCAGAACAGCCTCTCCATCAGGAGTAATTAGCTTACCTTCCGGGGGCTTCTTGTATGCTCCTTCCGTCTGGGGAACGACAACCTTATCTTCCATATAGGAAGGCAAGCCATCCACATACAAATAGGTATCGATAGAGCCCTCTACCAAAACGTCTCTGCTGAGTTCCAGAATAATGTGCCACTGGGCCATATCATCAGTACCTACTTCAGGCACTTTTCGGTCAATTGAAATGCTGATCTTCTTGTCAGCAGTTTGCTGTACACTGCGAACTTCATGGCGGATCGAGCCACTGCCTTCTTCCAGAAGTACAAAGATCAAGTAATTCTTCTCGAAGAATGTTTCGTCATACTGATCGCATGCATCCAGGAAGCCGATGGTTGTATCGGAGTACACCTTTTCTTTTCGTTCCAAGTCAAAGACTTCATGCCAAGTGTTGTAGTAGTCCTTCAGCTCCTGCAGGCTGTCAATGATCCGCACACTGGGATACAAAACGCCTTCGGAATATCCATTGGTACGGATATACTGGGCCGCCCACTGAACATCAGTACCTGTTACTTTACTGTCATCCGGGCACTTAACATTGCCAACAGTAAATTCAGCCACCAGTTCGCATTTTGTGCTTTTCTCAGCATTGTCCGGCACATAGCAATCGGTTTTGAATCGGTAGGTACCGGGAGACGATACATCAAAGAGATCCGTTAAATTGTAGGTCTCGTTCTTCAGTTTCCCAGCCGGCAACAGGTAGCCAATCGCAATAAAGGTCGGATCGTCAGGAATAGCACAATTTACCCATTCATCGCCATCCAATCGCTCAATGGCAAAGGAAGCGCCGTAAGTAACTTCGTATTTGGTTTGGTTATTCCAGGCTACAACGAGAGTCGTTTTCTTTTCGTCCTTATGCCAGTTCAGACTATCGATCTGAATTTCAATGCCATCGTAACTGGAAGTAGATTCTCCTGCTGTCATTGTAAGCGGAGCAAAACTGGGATCATTCAGTTTCGGATTGGACTCTTGGCAGCCAACCAAGCCCAGCAGCAGTACTCCTGCCAATAAAATTGCAAGTATCTTTTTCATTGCTTCACGCCCTTTCTATAGAGCTGTGGCCGGGAATTGTTAGTTGGGAATTCCCAGCAGTGTGCGTAATTCGTTTGCTTGTGTCTGGGTTAATTTGTATGTCTGATTTGTGGTCAGATTTGTGAGGGTTTTGCCAACAAGCTGGTACTCTGTCTTAACGCCTTCATGGGTGATCATTGTAATCGTGTAAGCAGCATTCGCTGAATCCATGATACTTCCGGAAATATCCTCTCCATTATCCTTAGGGACATCGTCTTCATCTACAACATTGTCGGTTGTCCCATTTGATGAAGGGGCCCGTGTACCATAAGAGTACAACTGATCTGAAATCAGCAGTAGATCCGCCACTTCAGTATGAGATATGGAGAAATTATTGCCAGATACGGTGATCTTGGCAATCGGACAGGACAGGCTTGCAAAGCCGTCACTTCCCATTCCATCAACGACAGGTCTTGTGTCTCCGGGATCTGCTGCTCCATCAGGCGTAACATTCGGGCGCAAGAATGCACCCAATATAGTGATGCACAGTACCAAAGGAATGCAAGCCATTAGGATATGATTTCTGCGTGCCTTTCGCTCTTTGATTCTCTTTTCGCTTCGGCGGAACACTTCCGCTTTTCGTTCTTCAAAATTTCTCATAATAACAGCTCACCATCCTTTCCAAGAATGATGCGAAGTTCCTTTTTTGCTCGATATAGAAGGTTATCGACTTGCTTCCGGTTCTTCTTCATAACCTTGGCTGCCTCGTCGTAAGTAAGGTCTTCAAAATAAACTAAGTGAATGACAACACGCATATCATCCGGCAAAGAGTTCAGAGCGTTGTTTACAACACGTTTTCGTTCATCTGCCAGGACGATTTCTTCTAGTGTTTCCTGTTCGGACGGGGTATTATCTGCCTCAGAAAGCTCCACAAAGTCAATGACCTTGCAGTGCTTTAAGTAGTTTAAGGCACGGCTCCGGCCGAGCATAAACAGATAGGTTTTCAGTGTTACCTTGAAATTGTACCGATGCTTATTGACCACCAGATCCGAAAAGGCATCAATGGCAATATCCTCGGCTGCGTGTATGTCATGCACAAAGCGATCAATGAAGAATACGAGGTTTTCGAAATACTCCTTCATAATTTCGTCAAAGGCACTTTCATCACCATCAAGGAAACGGCGGTAGCTACTTGCGCCGTTATCCATGTGTTTCCCTCCTTAGGGTGAAAGGCTCACGTCTGACCCTTTCACTTATTATACAACTGAGCAAGGGGTAGTTCCTTATGTTATTTTTATTATAGCATAGATTTCCCAAAAATAAAGAAACCCTGCTATCGGTGTAAATAGCAGGGTTTCAAATATTATTTCGTTAGGAAATACGCTTTGCCTTCTCCAGGCAATCAGATTCCAGCTTTTCCATATCAATCGCATCGCTTTTAGGATCCAAAAGAATGTCGGCAACATCCTGAGAGAACATACTGCGAACTTCGCTTTCATAGACATTACCGCCGTTCGGCTGCTGGAATTCCTGCAATTCGTATCCGATGGCAGGACCTCCACGGAAAGTAAGGACGGCAGGAGTAGCCGTAGCGGCTATTCTGTGCAGTTCGCCGTCAAGATGCTCGTATTTATGATAAACGTACTGAAGATAGACAATAACCTTTGTTACATATTCGCTCTCTCCAACCAGCGGTGTGCCGCTTTGAATTCCAAGAACCTGGTGGGCCTCTACGGAAACCAAGCCGCTGTCTTTCTCCTGAAAGCGGTTAGGGGCATTTTGGCTCAAAATGGCATTTGTAATTGCATTTTCTAGCAGGTTGCTTTCTATGACAAATAAATCCTCACCGACTATGAGTCCGTTTGCATAACCATCCTCGCCATCTACCGGTGTGGTACTGGCATAGTGCTCGTAGATAAACTCCGCTACACCACCATCCCGAATATCTATTTTTTGATCCATATCATTGATTAGGCTCGGTCTCAAATAGATATACATGGGGGTATCATCTTGATCAGGCATTGCTGAACCACCAATCCAAACTTCAAACTTATCGTTGATTGGGTATACCCGAATATACAGACCCGAGCCGGTTTCGTAGTATTTATATTTCTCGAAGTCGGACCACCCTAATTCATAACCTTTTTCAGAAAGTTTGACAACATCGTTGAGTGTGAGCTTTTGATCTCCACCATGGTACAAAAGAGTATCAACCACATCGACGGGTTTAAATGCTTCCCCGGTACAGTGGAACTTCTCACCGGTTTTGACTTTGACATATATAAAGTTGGAAGAATTCTTCTCTATATACACCAGATCAGTACCATCAAGTTTGAAGTGGTTGACCAAACCACATCCTGCCTCGTCATCGTCGGTCATTGTAATGAGGTCTCCGTCTTGTTTCCATGTTCCTACGCCGAAGTAACTGCTGGCACTTCCCTCGTTGTAGGTATAGCTTCCATCATCATAGAGTGTAATGGTGAAACGGGAGAGACTACCAACGAATCCCTCGTTTTCGTAAACATAGGTCTTTCCGCGCACCCTGGATAAATTGGTTTCAAAATCTGCCGGGGTTAAAAGCCAACCGCCGCCACTGACTGTATTTATCACTTCATCATTGGATGCTCCTTCCGGAATGGAGAGGGCATATATGATCTTGCCATTCTTTCCATAGGCCGTAATCGAATAGCCACGCAAATCAGTTACACCTTGAAGATGCTCAAGCCATACCTTCTCCCCCTTCTTAAGCGAGGACTCATCAGCATTGACTACGCCTCCACTGGTGTTGGGTCCTGATACTTCGATGGATTCAACACCCTCTGCACCAATCAACAAATAGTATCCATCCTCAGTAAGATTAGGATCATCCTCATCTTTCGGATTTGTAAGGAAACATACCGCAACAGCTACACAAGCAACGACAGCTGCAATGATAATCCAGAAAGCGGGTTTCTTATAATTCATCACGGACTTCACACGCTCCTTTACGCCAACCTCTCCGAATGCGAGAGGGCAAGCCGCAATCCTGCGGCGATTGACACTGCAGGCAACCAGTGCCTGGGTGTAGTCGGCTCGGTTCTCATTGTCCATTTCCTTGATGACTTTTTCATCACAGGCCAACTCGATGTCCCGGCACAGCAGAATGTAACCAACCCACATTAACGGATTGAACCAATGGAGTGCCAGGAGGACAAAGCCAAAGGGCTTCCACCAGTGGTCTTTGCGGCGGATATGAGACTCCTCATGGGCAATGACATGCTCCAAATTCTTACCATCCATCTGGAAAGGCAGATAGATCTTCGGTTTGATAATTCCCAACACAAAGGGAGAATCAACATTCTCGCTCTGATAGATATTATTTCTGAGAAGAACTGCGGTAGTAACTCTTCTGCACAACAGGAAATAGCTGACCGCTGTATAGAGCAGCATAACCGCAACACCTGCAAGCCACAAAATGCCTGCCACTGGAATCAGAATCTGCAATGGATTCGCGCTGGCTAACGGCTGTGGGGCAAAAGTCTGGGTTATGATTGGGTTGATTACAGAATCCACAGAGCCAATGCCGGTGGAGATCTCCGGTGTCCAATCCATCATAATTTCGGGACTGACGGTTTCCGCACTGGGAATTAGACTGAGCACACTCTCGATAGTGAACGGGCAAATCAATCGGACAGCCACAAATCCCCAAAGGAGCACGCTGACCCACTTAGGCGCCTTTTTCAAAACCAGTCTGAGAAGCAACACTGCAAGCACAAGCCAGCTGGCTGATATACTCATGTTGACTATTTTCAAAAAGACTTCACTTAAAAGGACCTCGTTCATAGTCAGCCTCCTTTCCGGATGCGGTCGATCATACGCTGCACCTCATCCAGTTCCTCGTCGGAAATGTCCTGGCGTTTGGTGAAGGCTGCAACGAAGGCCGGCAGAGATCCTTGGAACTTTTCTTCTACCAGCTCGTTAATCTCTCTGGCCTGGGCAGCTTCCTTGGAGACAAGGGAAGTAATCCTACCGTCCTCATTCTTCAGAACGCCGCGCTCTCCTAGTCTCTTAATAACAGTGTAAGTAGTGGTACGCTTCCAGCCCAGCTGATCCTGGCACAGTTTTACCAGTTCCGATGTAGTAACCGGTTCGTGCTCCCACATAATCAAACAAAAACGATATTCACTTTCAAAAATCTTGGGTGTTTCCATAAGTTCAACTCCTTGTCTAATCTGTTAGACGATGTGTATAGTCTAACTCATTAGACAGCCGTTGTCAATAGGGTTCACGAAAATGTTACAGATTGCTTGTCAGAATGCTCAAGTTGAAATATTTGATTAGATTTGATAAATTTATTATATGAACTGCAATTTTTCTTCCTAATCTTCGAGTAGATAGATGAAAGGCCTTTGCTGAAAATTTGGAGGTGAGGAAATGGAAGACAAACAGATCGTTGGACTATACTGGGCAAGAGAGGAATCTGCGATTCACGAAACTGCCGTGAAATACGGAAACTATTGCCATAGTATCGCTTACAATATCCTGCAGGATCAGCAGGATGCAGAGGAAAGTGTCAATGATACATATATGGATGCATGGAATACGATACCCCCAAACCGACCTTCCGTTCTCTCTACCTTCCTGGGAAAAATAACACGCAGAATTTCCGTTGACCGTTGGCGCATTAGAAACGCAAAGAAACGGGGCGGTGACGAAGTTGTCCTCGCGTTGGACGAACTGGAGGAATGTGTCAGTGGAAGTGATGATGTGGAGTTGCGGGCACAACGCAATGAATTGATTACCGAAATTCACCGTTTTCTTGACAGTTTACCTGAAACGGAACGCAGAATTTTTTTGCTTCGATATTGGTATCTGGAGCCGACACAACTCATTGCTGAGAAATATAGATTTAGCCAAAGCAAGGTCTTATCTATGCTACATCGTATTCGCGGAAAGCTACGAAAACATCTTGAAAAGGGGGATTATATATGAAATCTAAAGAACTTCTCGACTTAATTGGGGAAGCTCAAGATGAGTATATTTTGGATGCAAAAGCGCCGGTGAAAAAAGGCCGCCCTTCGTGGGTGAAGTGGGTCGCTCTTGCTGCTTGTCTTTGCGTTGCTGTGATGGGATTTTTCCCCTTGTTAGGTAATCACGAATCTACATTTGTGCTGACCGCGTATGCGCTCAGCGAAGATAATAGTCTGTTGTCTCTTAAAATGGAAGAAGGCCAAAGCGTTCCTATCACCACTTTCACTGCGGGCAACGGCATGGAAGGATTTGTTTTCTCTCACAAAAATCAGGAATCAGACCCAGCGCTGCTTGGTTCAATTATAATTACAGATACAGATTTTTCTCCCTACATTATGGCTGATAGCTTAAAAGGGGCATCAGCAGAGATTGGGGAAATCGACCACATTGATATGGAGAAAACGCAGCAATATATTTTCTTTGTTCCCTCGAAGGGAGAACCGACACCTTATAGCTTGACGATCTCTATTTATGACGAAGAAACAAGCACAGCTGCAAATCTGACGATTGTGATTGAATATGATGAGAATGGCTATTCAGCGAAAATTGATAAAATCAACAGTTACGAGATTATCGGCGATATTGACGAACTGTTGAAGCCGTATCAGGAGGTTCTGGATCGCCTCAATGCGGAGTATGACTACAAGCTCTATATCCCGGAGGACAGGAAGTACAGTGTGTATGATGCATATAAAGATCTATCTCCGGAAGAATTTGAGAAACAGATACTCGAAGAACTGGATGGCTCTACTGAAGAGTTTGAAAGTAACGGGGAAATGAATTTTGAAATTATTGATATTACACCCCAGAATTAAGTTTGTCTGGAGTTGGCTACAAAATATGAATCAGATATTAAAGGAGGTAATAAAATGAAGAAATTAGTATGCTTTGCTATTGCTATGTTGTTATTTGTGCTGTCAGGGTGTTCATCTCAGCAACCAAACAATCAAACGGATGATTACTACAAATTCAATCGAGCAGGAATATCAGAAATTGAGGGAACATCCCAAATGTCCGATCCCGTAAAAAATGTAGTTATTACGAAAGAGAATGCAGAGAGGTTTCTAAATCAGATTGATGAATTATGTTTACAGCCTACGGGTGCCGATGATGATAAAAAAGGATGGGAATATTTTTTTGCTGTTAAATACGATGATGGAAGTACGACATCGATAACTCTTTCTGAAGGAAAGATAAATATTGATGGCAAAGTCTATAAAACCGACCTATATCAATCGAATGATTTCTCGGTATATTTTGAGTAACGACTACAAGGACCTGCATCCCAATCTGGGGTGCAGGTCCTTTCTATTTAGTTAGTTTTGCTTCGCAAGAATATAAAGGGTGCCAATAATTGCATTATCGTTTTTTGATACGATAGAGAAATAATCTTTGGTGGTATCAGGCTGGGCGATAGTGCTCAGTGTACCATTGGTCAATTCAACATAGACCTTGCCTGCATCCTGGGCTGTAGGCAATTCTTCAGGTGTGCCCGTACCATAAGTTAGTCTAAACGGCTTTGTACCAGCAGGCAGATTTTCCGGGACCACAGAAGTATCTTCTATGCCTTTAAGCTGGGTAAGGAAATCATCCAGTGTCATCAGACCCTCAGTACTGCCATAACCCTCGTCAACCTTGTTGAACCACGGATTCATATCCCATGTATCGTAGGCTGGAAGTTGATTATACCATTTGAGCAACAAGTTACCACTGATAGTCTCGGAATCAGTAACAGCGCTTACTCTAAGGAACATTTCATATGCCATTCCGTTGGCATCGAATAAAACATTTGCACCATGTACATAGATCTTGCTTATATCAGCTTGGCATAGTTCAGCAAAATCCTTCCCCACTTTCTCGTAATCAAATTGGCGGAACTGCTTAGGGAAGGCGTTGATCTGTTTGCACTCCGTCAGATCCCAATCAGCTTGGAAGATATAGTTTGCATTGGAGGTCGCATTACCAGCCGCACCATAGATATGCTTATCATCGCTATAGAGAATATACCCGCTATAAAAATGATCATTCAGTACGCATTCTTTTTGAACCTTGCCTGAAAAATCTACTGCAAAAATTTTTGTGCTACCATTTATTCCAACAAAGTAAATAAGATTATCATGGATCATAAACTGTTGCTCATAGTCAGCCATCTGCACTACAGGTGTAATACATCCATCCGGCTCTTCGTAACAGATGCTATAATCCGTTATTTCTCCCCGTTCTTCTGCATGGAGAATAAAGGAATCAGCTTGACGCTGCTCAACCGGAATATGATTGTGCGTTGTTTCCTCTATATTGTTAATTTCATTGCCATTTTTGTCGAAAAGAGTCTGGGTCATCTTATCTGCATCATCTCCCAAAGTCCAACAGAAAAGGCTCATTGATTTATCTCCAGTTTGCATAGAAGCAGTGTTGTTAACAAGTTTGCCGTCCTTGAAATATTCACGCTGAATTTTGTGAAGATCCTCATTGCAACTGAGAATTACATCAAACGTAACATCATCCCTCATTTCTCCGTCTAAAGATAACACTGCAGGATGATCACAGAATACTATGCCGTTGTTCTTGTTGACTGCATCCTCATAAACATGATAATTCAACAAGCGGAACCCTGTCCCATTCGTCTCAAACACTGCAAAACCCATATCCTGATATTGGTTCATGTCAGAGCTATATCGAGCCATAAAACCAACTACTATAAAATCTGGATTATTGGGAGGTGTACAGAATTCAAAGCACTCAACCTTTCCAATTTCTTTTAAGGAGAGTTCCAGAAAATCATAAGAGATCATACCAGGGGAACTGCACTCAGACCCAAGTTTATATATCCACAGCAAAGAAACATCGGAAGAATATTCATCAGCATTCTCCGGCAATGTGCCACTTCCAAATGCCAGTAAAGTCTCACCTTTTTTTGTTTGCATTGCAATGAAGAAATGGTTGATCTCTTTGCGTAGTACATATGCGTCTGTTATCTCTTGGATTTTAAAATCCGTCTTCCAACTTTCTTTTTGGCTTGCATACTTTTTCAGCATCTCAGCCGTAATTGGGTATGGTTCCATCTTTTCACCGAAAGACCAAGACTCTTCTCGATTTATCTGTGCATAAAGATGAAGGTCTCCCGTGATACAAAAACGCGAATAGGTATCTGTATACTTTGGGCCAGTGGCATCATACAGCACCCTGTCAATGCCATAAGAGGCGCCCATCAGCCTTTCCTGGTTATTGCCTGCCGGATTCGTTAGTAAGACCGCAGACACAACAACAGATGCTATTACAGTAAGTAGAATAATCCAAAACGCTGGTTTCTTATAGTTCATGACATGCTTGATCCTTTCCTTCACGCCTATCTCACCAAAGGCAAGAGGACAAGCGGCGATCCGGCGGCGATGAACACTGCAATGGAGAAGCGCGGTGGAGTAAGTACGCATTTCGTCCTTATCCATATGTTTAATGACCTTTTCATCGCAGGCAGCTTCAATATCTCTGCACAGCAGAATATAAGAAAGCCAAAGCACAGGGTTGAACCAGTGAATGCTCAGCAGAAGGAATCCAATAGGCTTCCACCAATGATCTTTACGCTGGATATGCGCCTGCTCATGGGCGATCACATTCGCCATATCGGAGTCGTTAATTGCATAAGGTAGATAGATTCTCGGTTTGATGAATCCCAGGACAAAGGGCGAATCTACCTGTTCGCACTGCCAGACATTCTCCCGTAACTGGGTTGCTTCCTCCATCTTCTTCCGGAGAACAAGATAGCTGACAGCGGTATAGGTAATCATCAAAACCATACCGCCCACCCAGACCCAGCTCAGGACCGGATATACCGTCTCAGCTACTGTTTTGGGTGCCTCTAAGGAATCTTTCTCCGTGACAACATAATTGCCATCATTGGAGCGGATAGGCTGCCTTCCGGCTTCAATAGCATTGCTATAATCAGCATTACTTTCGTAGATGATATCCACATCACCGATGTACTCGTTACCTACATTCGTGATGATTTGCCCAGTAGCAAGCTTGTCTGGCACGAGAGATATATCGCTCTTAATGGAGACTGGACAAATTAGCCTCAACGCTACAATACCCCAAAGCACACAGAACAGCCATTTGGGTGCTTTGCGGAAGATAAGCCGCACCAGCATAACTGCAGCGGCGAATAAGGAACCAATCAAACTGAGTTTGACCAATTCAAGAAATACGGTTTGCATATCAGCACCTCCTTATCCCTGGATGATGCGCTGGATCTCCTCAATGTCTTTTTCGGACAAGGCCTGCCGTTTACCGAACGCAGCAATAAAGGCAGGCAGAGATCCCTCAAAGGTTTTATTCATAAACTCGTTCAGCTCTGCCAATTGGATCTGATCCTTGGAGAATAGAGAGGTAACTATCTTGTTTTCCACTTTCAGAACGCCACGCTCCTCCAGCCGTTTCATAACAGTGTAGGCAGTGGTTTCCTTCCAACCCAACCTCTCCTTGCACAGGCGCACAAGCTCCGGGCTGCGGATTGGCTCCTTCTCCCACATGATCAGACAAAGTCTATATTCGCTTTCGTGGATCTTCGGTGTATCCATAACAGCGCCTCCTTTCCTCTACTGCGGTAGAGGTTTGATATAATTCTACTCCAGTAGAGAAAGAAAGTCAATAGGGTTTATGAAATTCTTGCGTAACATAAGGCCGCCCCCAATAAAGGAGGCGGCCCTTATAGATAGAAACTATAGTCCGAAGTGAATAACCCATTTATTCTCGTTAAGTGCTTTCTGCAAAAGCTGCTTGAGATCAGAAGGTTCATCGACAGTCTTAATAACCTCGATCATACGCTCTATAGATGCCGGAGGGATTAGTGTTATTCCGCAATAAGCAAGACCTTTCGCAGGCATATCGAGACTATGCCAATAAAACTCCACATCATTCAGTCTGGGAGCAATCTGTTCGATGTAGTCGTCATCTACCGATATGCAGTTATACTTTTGGGGTTCATAAGCATCATATCGCACAGACGGCTTAGGATTATTCTTCATTATTCCGAATTCATGCTTTGCCATGGGTATTATCTCCGTTTCACTTTCCCAGTTCTTCTTCCTTCTTTATGGCATCCATCTCGTCATAGTAGTCTTCTGCTGCATCGTTGGATGCCTGGACACGCTCGGCAAGACCTTCCTCATAGATATCAGAACACAGGAAGTCCATCACTTCCACGCGGCCTTGCTTCCATTCTCCGCTTTCCGGCTTAGGATACTCCAAGACACAGTCCATCACATAGAACCGCACACCGGCATCATCCAGCATGCCCTTAATATCCAAAATGATTTCCGCGAGTCGCTCTACCGTAACGGTATCATCATAGACATAGAGTGTAAGCTTGCCGGCCTTTGCTCCAAGCTCATTAACATCGTAGATGCCGTCCAGTTCCAGTTCGTTAGTAATTAGCGCATAGGGTGGCACCCCCTCTGCGTTTCGATACTCCTCTTGGATAAACTGCAGCTCGCCATAGTCAATATGGCTGTTATATGGGAATGACGGATTATCCAGAACCTTACCTACCGCAGTTCTATACTCTTCTTCAAGCCTGCGTGCAGTATTTCCTCTTTCGATGACATGAGCCTCATAGTAGTTTTGGATAATCTTACCGTCCATACCGAGCATAAGGGTGAAGCTGCTGTCAGGACTGGACGGAGATGTAAAGTATGCGTTGTAACACACAAACTTAAAATTAAATGTTACACCATCCAACTGATAGTCCATATCCGGATGGTTCTCTTTGATATATTGCTTGGCTGTATTGGTTGCCAGCATCTTGGAGATTGGGTTTCCTACAAGGCTGTTAGCAAAGATGCAAACACCAACGATCAGTGCCAGGGCAACAACAAATGCGGCGATTTTCAAAATCTTCTTTTTCATTCCTTACGCTCCTTTCTGAAAGCAAAGTGCAGCAGGAAAGCGATCAGCACACCAACTACTACAAATATACTATAAATTGCGGTCCAAGGGAATACCGAAATGAAATCGATCTCAGCAAAATGCAGGTGGTATGCCAGGAAATTAATGATCAGCAACAGGATCGGCATCTTGTAAAGAGCCTTCCACTTGAACACATAATAGCCAAACAAGCCAACGATCGGCATGATCACGCTGTTGTACATCAAGTCCTCTCCACCGGTCAGCGAGAAGCCCCAAAGGATAAAGAAGATGATGAGGCCATAGGAAAGACCATACATTTGCCGATTCAGTTTGCGCATAGCTTTCTTAAAGGGTTTCGCATCTGCTTGGTGTGTTTCTACAGGTGTATCCAGGACATCCAGCCGGCCAGTGTCGTTGAAGCTGGCATACTCATTCTGACAATCAGGACATTCTGCAAGGTGCTGCTTGATCCGTTCTGCAGTCTGATCACTTACCATGTTCTCTACATACAGCGGCAACAAATCACGAACGACACAGCAATCCAGTTTCATCGTTCCATCTCCTCCAATCTTCCTATAATCATTTTTCTTGCCCGGTGATAGGTGACGCAGGCCCAGTTCTCGTTCTTTCCAAAGATACTTCCAATCTGCTTGAAGCTCAGCTGAGCAAACACACGCCACATAAATACTTCTTTGTATGGCTCAGAAATATCATGCAAGACCTTTTGAATTCTCTGAACTTCCTCTTTGCGGATCAGCTGCTCCGCAAGTCCGGGCGCTGGATCAGGAAGGTTCTGCAGAGCATCAAGGTCCGTCTCCTGGACCTTTCCGGCCTTTTTGATATAGGTATAGTAGCAGTTCTTGGCAATCTGACAAAGCCAGACACGCACGTCACAGTCGCCCCGGAAGCTATCTATGGAATGCATTGCCTTGAAGAATGTTTCGCTGGTGATCTCTTCGGCTATATGTTCATCACCGGAGAGACGCCGGATGTACAGATACACATCGTTGAAGTATGTATTGTACAGCTTCTCAAAATCCGTCACGCTATCACCCCCTTCACTCATAAGACTTCTAAAGATGAAAAACCTTACAAACTTTTTTCTATTATATCTTAAATTCTATATTTCTCCAAACAAAAAGTGCAGCCCTAATTCCAGGGCTGCACCCAAGGTTTATTGTTTTTTCCTCTTTGCCAACAAATCTGCAATTAACCGTATGGTGAACACCAAGGCTACAACCATTACGATACCTCTGACCCAGCCGGAAACAGCAGACACATATCTATAAGACTGCGGATATACGACAGCGTTCTGAGCTTCATAGGCAGGCAGAGCGAAAATGAACCAGGTAATTACATACACAACCCATCCGGAAATCGTGCCAATGAGGTTGCTGCGTATAGATCCCGGGAATACTTTTCGACTCCGAAGAGCAGTTACAATCGTAAGAACAGCAAACACTGCCAGAAGGCACCATGCTACGATCAAATGGATTGTCCATTCGCCTGCATAGATGTGCGGATAGAAAACATATTGCCAATTAACTCCGGAAGCAAATCTCAGGTAGATCTCAAT
The DNA here is from genome assembly GCA_045659325.1 of Faecousia sp. GTDB lineage: Bacteria > Bacillota > Clostridia > Oscillospirales > Oscillospiraceae > Faecousia. The sequence goes on from JAZOWQ010000104.1 coordinate 43,242, forward strand.
GAATAAGTAAACCACCCAGGCACACCAAAGCCCAGCATTTTTCCTTACCATGAGGCAAATCAATCCGCAAACTACGAAGGGAGCAGCCAGTACCAGGCCAGCAACAATATCGCCGAAGAGTGCAATCATAAGCCACAGCAAAGCCGAGAAGCAAAGAAGAACAACACCAGCGACTTTCTGTGCAGAACTGGGAGCGGAACGCTCAACATAAACAACCTTAGTCTCCTGTGGCTCAGGCTCAGCGACTTGTTCTGCCTGTGTCTTATCCAATACAAGTTCATCTAAAGATACTCCAAAAATCTTACTAAGCTTAATCAGCTTATCCAGTTCCGGAACAGATCCGTTCGTCTCCCATTTGGAAATAGACTGCCGGGATACCTCCAAGGCATCTGCCAGATCGCCTTGTGACATTTCTTTCTCGGTACGGAGTTTATATATTCTTTCGCCTAGATTCATAGCCATTCCTCCTTGCTTATTTGCTCTAAGTATAGCAGTGGAATAGCCAAAAGTCCACCAAGCAGACTTGGAAATGTTAGCAACTGACAGTTGCACACACGCAAAACCACATGTTTGCTGAAAAAGGCACTGCATTTCTGCGTTGCCTTTACCGTTATTGAATTTCTCTCCTCCTGCTTTGACTGGACATTCTCTAACAAAACTAATATAATTAAACTAGCGCGCATACATAATTCACCATTAAATTTTTTGGAGTTGATGAAATGTCAGACTATTGGCCTCAATCTGGACAATCTTTATTTGATATTAGAAACCCCACATATACAGTTCATATCAAATGGCAGCGGAAATACTATGAAGATTATCGCAGCTTAACGTTTGATTATGCAAAATGCGGGATTGCTGTTTTGGCAGAAGTGATCAATAGCGGACACGACAACATAAAATCTGATGCTTGGTTCCTTTCTGGTATATATCTATTGCGTCAGGCCTTGGAGTTAGGCCTAAAATCTCTTATATGCCGCATTGCGTCTAACACACCGTTTATCCAGTCTATCTTTGAGTCTTGTCAGCACGACCTCGAGCAATTATTTCAAGTATATTCCACTGGCAAGGAGACATATTTATCTCCGGATGAACAGGCGTGGCTATCTGCATATCTTGCATCATTGGAGCTTGTTGACAAAAAATCGGATATGTTCCGTTTTCCTTTTGATGATGCCTTTCTCTCTCAATACCGCGACAAATTCTTAGACAATGTCGCTGTCGCAAATAATCTTGTGCAGGCCATGGATCTTATTGAGAAATGCTTAAATTGTGGACAAACTTCTCAGGATGATGACTTCGATGCAAAGCTCCCCCCTACATTCTTCGTTTTCGCGTCTCACGGATTTGGTAATTGCTACTTATGGCAGCCCATATCCGACGAAGGCTTTTTCATCAAGATTCAGGGATATAATGACGTTGCACAGTTTTTGTTTGAGCAATGCCCTACCATTACGCTGAAAGAGAAAACATTTCCCTTGCTATTTCTTTTGCGGAACTCTATCGAGCTTGGCTTAAAGCAGTTGTTTTACTCTCGCACTGAGCACGGTCTGGATCGCAAGGTGTTCTTTTCAAAGAGAAATAGTCACAAAATTGGAAAGGATCTTTGGCCGAGTGTCCGACCTGTCATTGAGCATTATGCCACAGCATCCGGAGAGGACACCACCATTCTCACTATTGTTGAATCATACATCTTAGAGATTGAAACGCTCGATAAAAATGGAGATATTTTTCGATATCCCACATCCTATAGTCTTGAATATCGGTTAGATGGCAAGACACTTGACATCTTAAATGTCTATCACTTTATGCTTGGAATTATTAGCTTTCTCAACGGGTGCAATGCTATGCTCGATAACATTGCTGATTTCGAATCGGATATGCGTAGCGATTACGGCTACGATTAGTCAAGAGAATATACGAAAGAGTGCGTCGAGTCGTCTCGACGCACTCTTCTTATGAATGGATTACTAGTTCTTCAATCTTCGTCTTCAGCGCAGCAATCTGCTTGTTGGCTGCCTGGTCCATACTGGTGAGCTTATTCATTGCCTGTTCAATCTTGTAACGGACGGACATAACAGAAGACTGAGATTCACTGATACGGTCACCAACCGCCCAGTCGGCAAACAGTCCATCGAAGAAGTAATCTGCGAATCTGAGGAAGCCGTCCACGTTGACCTGCATATTAGCCTGGATGTTGATATCTGCCAGCTCCGTTTTGAACTTACGGAGCATTCCCTGCAGGGCCATGATATTCGCCTGAGCATCATCCAGGTGTCCGTGCTTTGCCATGTGGGTGATGATACCACCGCCGCCGAACATATCCCAAGTATTCCAGTCTTGTGCACTCTTTAGCTCAGAGAGCACTTCATCTGCGGCACGCAGGGCATTCCGACCGGCAGACTGTGCTTCCCGGATCTCCCGTTTCTGGCTTTCCAAAAATACGATCTTCTCTTCCAACTCCAGGATATCTGCTCCTGCGGGAGTGCCGGATTCCTTTACCTCTGCGCGTTTCTTTGCCAATGCGGAGTCATAGGCATTCTCACAACCGTACAGTTCGCTGAGCTGGGACTGGATTTCCTGGATCTCACAGTCCACTGCAGCCAGTTCACGCTCGGCCGCATCCAGCTTCACTCTGGCAGCGGCAGCCTGACTGCGCTCCTCTGTAAGCTTGTCATCCAGCTTGCCGATGACCTGATAGAAGTAGTTGGCCAGGCTCTTTCCTTCCAGCTTTTCCACATCTTCCTGCTCGCTTTTATAGACAACACGAAGTTCGATCACTCTTTTATCGTAGACTTTCCGCTGATCCCGGAGGTCATTCAGTTTTGCCTCAAGCTGCTTTTTAAGGGCAACCTTTTGCTGTAATTGCTGCAAGTTGTTGTCGTAAGACATGATTACACCTCCACATTAAGCTCCTGTGATCACAGCTTTATTTTTGCTCTTCCGTATCCGGTTCCTTGGGCACAGTACGGTTGGATACAATGGTATAAAAACCACCGAAGATGCCGATTGTCAATCCCGCCAACCCCGCATATACCATGATAACAGCAAAAGGACTATACTGATTCCCGGAAAGGACATAAGCCAAAAGGATCAGGGCCGTAGAAGCTACGATCCAAAAGATATATACTGCAAGTTTCCAGATTCGTTCCATAGTAGTCCCTCCTTAAACCTGAGGCTGCTCAGGCTGTGCGTACTTGTATTCCGTACCGGAGATTTCCCGATAAAAAGCTGCGGTTGCAGCCTGCTTGTAGGGTGTGATCCAAAGGCTGCCAATGCCAAAGGTCAGCAGTGCACTGAGAATATCCCAGCCGATGAAGCTGATCTGCACGCAGAATAGACGCCAGCGGTTGCCGGACATCATCTGCTTGGAGCGTTCGATTGCTTCGCCGGCAGTCAGTTCCGGATTTTCTGCCAGTATGTAGCTTGTCATGGCATAGCTATAGCCTGCGATAATACCTGGAATGATGAACAGCAGCGACCACAGCAGTACATACACACTCTGCAGAAGTCTGGCGCAGGCAGTCGTCTTCCAAAACTGGAAATAGCCAAACATGGTGCCTATCTCCGCTTCCTTCTGCCGATCCACCAGATCCAAATTGAACTTCATGTAGCCTACCTCTACGATGCTGCCAAGAATAAACAACGCAATGCCCGTGACGACAGCGAAGATGGCAATATAGGTAGCGATACCTGCAAAGACAGTCCAGAATTCCGCACCACCACTGGAGGAAATCACATCCTGCCCAAAGATCTGCAGACTTGCGTTAAAATTACCGTCGTTTAGCTCCACATTGAGTTACGGTCCGCTGGAGCCGATGGCACCCAATAGCGATGCGATCAGACCGGCAACGACCGCGATACCCCATTTGCCCTTCAGGGCATTGCGGGCAATGCTTCTAAAATCAGCTGCGTATTTCATTCTTTCACTCCCATCTTCTCCCGGAGATCTCCGAGGCTCTTATTATACTGCGCTTGGCTGATAGCTCCTCTTTCAAGGAACAGATCTAGCGTTTTCTTCTGATTGAGGAAAAGCTGGGTTTTCTTTTCTTCCGGTGTCAGTGATTCCCAATCCACAACTACTGTGTTTTCGTTCATTGTCTTTTTGCCTGCCTTCTTACTTTGCCTGCAGTTCAATTAGGATCACTTCCGGGCGGTTATTGATCCGGAACGGAAGGATGCTGTTTCCGATGCCTCGGCTTACAAGCATGTTGGTATTGTCATCCGTGTACAAACCTGCGTCATATTCAGGGAACAACCCCTGATTGGGTGCCACCAAGCCACCGATAAACGGTAGGCGGAATTGACCACCATGAGCATGACCACTGAGAATCAAGTCAACATCGTGATCTGCGTAGGTCTCAAACAGTTCCGGTCTATGGGACAGTAGAATGGTAAACCCATCATTCTCATCTTGGAGATCTTCCAACTTAGTGTTCATAACCGTTTCGGAGTCTCCAAACAGATAATCGGTCTGGAAACTGGGGTCGTTGACGCCGATCAGCGTGATAGTCTCGCCCTCCAGACTGATTTCAGTTTTTACATCTTCCAGCACGGTGACGCCTGCGGCCTCCATCCCGGCCTTCAGTTCACCATACTCGTTTACACGTGCTTCATGATTACCGGTAACATAGTAGCACGGTGCGATCTTTACTGCTTCACGAACGAACTGACGAGCAATCTCAATATCAGTATTACGGGAATCGATCAGATCGCCTGTGATGGCGATGATATCCGGAT
>JAZOWQ010000105.1:0-2789 GCA_045659325.1 Faecousia sp.
CATTTTGCTGATTTTGATTTGGTAGTGTCACACCGCTTGCCCGACGGCAAATGGGCAGAGGTAGACAGTCAGACCAAAATATTTGACGAAAAAGCATTATACGAGCCCGGCTATGTACAGGTCGTATATCTAAAAGTAGAAAACAAAGGCACTGTTCCTTTTAAGTTCTCCACGGCAGTTAATGTAAACGGCTGTGTTGAAGCAACCAATGTGTTCGGTCAGCGCTTTATGCTGCAGGACTACTTGAAGTTTGGTCTTGCGACCGCAGACACCGAGGATGAAATGAAAAACAGCATCCCCGACCGTGAAAAAGCGGTAGAGATTGCAAATGAGCCTTTACATAACTATTACGAAACCGGCGCTTTTAAATTGGCACCAAATGCTATTAAGTATATCACCCTTATCGTTCGTATGCCCGAAGAAGTCGGTAATATTGCTAACTATCGTGGGAATACCATTCCAGAGGTAGAGCTGGGCATCACAGTGAAGGCAGACCAAATAACAGACTAATTACCAACAATGAATCTTTGAAAGGAGGATGATAGTGTGAAAAAGCTTTTTAACGAGCTTTTCTACATACCCAAGTATGGAAAAGTGCGTGAAAAAGTAATGCTCGCGCATCTGGCGGCGACAATTACTATTGTAGCTCTGTGTCTTGTAGCAATGAGTATTATCGCCTACGCCTACTTTTCTTCCGACGTCACCTCCGGCACCAACATTATTAGATCGGCAACCTTCAAGACTGAAGTACAGGTCCAGATTTTGGATTCCAATGGAAAAACCGTAGGCACTGATATAAACCCAATAACAAGCAATCATCAATCCTTCAAAATTGAAGGTCTGGCAGTGGGAAAGACTTACACCGTTAGGATTGTACCTATTAAAAACGATACGACGGCAAAGACAGGTTTTGTCATTGTAACAGCTGATAAGTGCTCTGAAACCTATTACACCCAGCAACTTGGAAAAGATGAAAAGGTTGAGGATGGAGAAACAACGGAACTGTCCTTCAAGTTAGTGATTACGGACAGTACCACCGTGTACCTGGAGGCTCATTGGGGAACATCTTCCTATTATGCTGATTTTCAAAATAAAGCCAAGGAATTATATATTACTCAAGACGAAACCATTACGTTGAAAATCGACAACGGCGCTAACAAGCCTAATGTGAAGGACGATTATACTACTGAAGATACAACTGAAACGAAAGAAGACCCCCCAGAAACTACCGCGCCTCCAAGCAGTACAACACCTCCGGCAACCCAGGCCAATCCACCTGCGACGGAGGCCACTGCACCGCCCACTACCGTTCCTGATCCCCCTATATCAACCGAAACGAGTGAGCCGACGGGTCCGACAGAACCGACAATCACTCCCGAAACTTCTGCTCCCGCCGAACAGACCGAACCGGAAGAGACTACCAAGCCACAAGCAACCGTAGAAACCCAACCCATAGAAGAAACCACAGGCGCAACCACAACCGGGGCAAGCGAATAAATGAAGCGTGAATTACTTTCCAAAATCTCCCGATTCCCCCGGGGGCGGGGTTAATCCTTGTTTGCCTCACGAAAAAGGGCTGACTGCCGCACAGATCCGGCGAGCTTAGAAACGAAGGAACACAAACAAAGACTGATTGACTGTCTGGTCATAACATTTAATTATAAGGAAGCAAGCAAAAGCGAGACCCCAACCGGGATCTCGCTTTTGTCATTTATGCAGAACTTTACGAAGCACCGGGACAATCGCCAGTGCGACAGCGCCGCCAATGAGGGCAGTGAACAACTGGGGCCATGAGAACATGGTAGGCAGAAGCTTCAGCATGGGCGGTGCAAGCAGAACGATTTCTCCCAGCTTTTTACCCAGTAGCGCACCGGATGCCGCGCCGCAGATCAGCTCTACCACCAAAAGATACAAAACCCCGAATTTTACGGCAGATGCAGCGGCCACAGCCAACGGCTGTTTCCATACAGGCTTCATGGAGCGGCCCAAAATCAAGTAGAGCAGAACAACATAGCAGGCGTTGCCGACCATGATGGGCAGTACGGTGATAAAGTTAGGTGCGATTCCAAGCACAAACGCCAAAATCGGCGAAATAACGGCAAGGGTCACGCCACCGGATAGACCGGTCATCAGTGCGGACACGGCCAGCAAAGCATTGACAAAGGAGCCGGTGACCAACTGACCCAACGGTTTTGTCACTGCCTGCAGGGTTACCAGCAGAGCTAGCAAAACTCCGGTTTCGGCGATCCATCGAATTTTTTTATTCATAGTTCCTGCCTCTTTTCCTGTTTTCAACCTCAATTATATCGGGTATTTATCCGTTTGGCAACTGTGGTTTTTTGCACAAAAAAGAAAAATTTTGCATTTTTACTAGCCAGACGGGAATATTTCGTGTAGAATAAAAATGGTATCTTATGAGAGGAGGGATTGGATGCCTTCGACCTATGCCCATTATCGTATGGGAGCGGCTCTTTTGCCCATGCTTCCCGCAGATGTGCGGCGCGTAATTCAGCGCTTCCGCCGGCTGTTTGATGTGGGTCTCCACGGCCCGGATATTTTTCTGTAGTATAATCCGGTATTGCCTACATCAGTCGGTGCACTGGCATCGAAGCACCATGCCTTGACAGGTCGGGAATATTTCCAGCGGCTGTGCCGGGTGGCTCGGCTTGAAAAATCTGAGGCGGCGCAGGCTTACATATATGGTGCGCTGTGCCATTATGCACTGGACTCTGTCTGCCATCCCTTTGTCAATGAGCAGGCAGAGCAGGGAGTTGCAACCCATGGACAGA
>JAZOWQ010000106.1:0-20898 GCA_045659325.1 Faecousia sp.
GGCTTCTGCCTCTCCCTTATTTTGGTATGGAGGAACGGAATCGAACCCATTTGAATGCAAGTGTCCGGTGGACACTTGCTGGCACCAGTGCAAACACTGGTGGCTACTTTAATTTCTGCCCAAAGGGCAGAAATGCAAATCGATTCCGGTCAGCCTTTTCCTGCACCGGGTACCGCAACAGGACAGCGGCGAAAATGTAGATCGATTCCGGTCAATTATTATAATCATATCCTTTCCCCGCATTTTTTCAAAAACAGGTTGTAATTTTCAAAAAAATGATGTAAAATAGTAGGACAAATACAATGCCATAGTAGTGCATATAGATATAGGAGGATTTTCATTGATGGAAAAACCCATTGTTTTAGTGATTATGGACGGTGTGGGCAAGGGCGACGGCGGTAGCGGCGATGCCGTTGTTGTCGCTAAGACCCCCACACTGGATCATCTGCTTGCCACCTGCCCCCATACATACCTGAAAGCCCACGGCACCGCCGTCGGTCTGCCCTCTGACGAGGATATGGGCAACTCCGAGGTTGGCCACAATGCCCTCGGCTGCGGTCAGGTATATTCTCAGGGTGCGAAGCTGGTTGGCGAGTCCATCGAGAACGGCTCTCTCTTCGCTTCCGCCACTTGGGTGGACTTGATAGAGAACGCAAAGGCCGGCAAGGCTATGCATTTTATGGGCCTGCTGTCCGACGGCAATGTTCACTCCAACATTCATCACCTGATTGCACTGCTGAAGGCAGCTCACAAGGCCGGCGTGCAGAAGGCTTACTGCCACATTCTGCTGGACGGCCGTGACGTGCCTGCCACCTCTGCTTTGGAATATGTGGAGATGCTAGAAAATGTCCTGAAGGAGCTGAACCTTGATGGCTGCGATTACGCCATTGCTTCCGGCGGGGGCCGTATGCAGGTGATTATGGACCGGTATGAAGCCAACTGGGCAATGGTAGAAAACGGTTGGAAGACCCACGTACAGGGCATTGGCCGTCAGTTTACTTCTGCCAAGGAGGCCATTGAAACCTATCGGGCCGAAACCGGCGTCATCGACCAGGACCTGCCCGCTTTTGTCATTGCAAGAAACGGTGAGCCTGTTGCCAAGATCGCAAACGGTGATTCCGTGATTCTGTTCAACTTCCGTGGCGACCGGGCACAGGAAATTTCCCTTGCCTTTGATCGGAAGGACTTTGACAAGTTTGACCGGGGCGACTACACCGGCGGGAAGTTTGCCGGTATGCTCCAGTACGACGGAGACCTGAACATCCCCGAAAACTATCTGGTGCAGCCCCCCGTCATTCAGAACACCCTGACCGAGGTTATGGTGGCTGCAGGCATCAATGAATTTGCCTGCTCCGAGACTCAGAAATACGGTCATGTCACCTACTTCTGGAACGGCAACCGCTCCGGCAAGGTATCCGAGGAGCTGGAGACCTATGTGGAGATTCCCTCCGATGTGATTCCCTTCGAGCAGGCACCTGCCATGAAGTGCAGAGAAGTTACCGCAGCTATGGTGGAAGCTATGGAGTCTAAGAGATATCAGTTCCTCCGCTGCAACTACCCCAACGCCGATATGGTGGGTCACACCGGCGTGATGGACGCTGTCGTCACCTCTATGGAGGCTCTGGACGAGTGCCTGGCCAAGGTTCTGGCGTGCGCTGACAAGAACGGTTACACCGTCCTCATCACCGCTGACCACGGCAACGCCGACCAGATGACAGAAACCAAGAAGGGTAAGACCTCTGTCCGGACTGCCCACTCTCTCAACCCCGTTCCCTTCATCATCTACGACAAGGATCAGGTCTGGACCGTCAAGGACGGCGAATACGACCTTGCCAACGTAGCGCCCACTGTGGTAAAGATGATGGGTCTGACCGCACCTGAATGCTGGGAGGACAGCATTGTATAATATTCACTCTTAAACATAACTTAGGAGGTAACTTATGATTCGTCAGAACACAGAAAACGGCGCTGTCAATGTCAGCGCAAATGTATACACCGATATTGCCGGCGCAGCCGCAATTAACTGCATGAGTGTGAAGGGCATGGTTGCCCGTTCCGTTTCCGACGGCGTATATCATCTGCTGCGGAGAGAATCTATGGGTAAGGGCGTTAAGGTGGAATGCCACGAGGATAACACCATTTCCATCGACCTGCACATTATGGTAGGCGACGGTGTGAATTTCAATGCCGTGGGCAAGTCCATTGTGGACGAGGTGCGCTATATGGTCACCAATTGCACCGGCACAAAGGTTCGCGCTGTGAATGTATTCATCGATTCCATCACAATCGAAAAATCAAAATAATCAATGGCTGAGGGGGATTTCCCTTAGCTTAAAACGGAGGTACTACCATTGAAGCAGACGATAAATGGCAATGATTTTCGCAGGCTTGTGATCAGCGCCGCCGCTTCTATCGAAATTAACAAGCAAAAGCTGAATGAATTGAATGTGTTCCCTGTGCCGGACGGCGATACCGGCACCAATATGTCTATGACCATCAACGCCGCCGCAAACGATTTGCGGAAGGCAGACAATCCCACTCTGGAGCAGGCCTCTGCCATTGCTGCATCCGCTATGCTGCGGGGCGCAAGAGGTAATTCCGGCGTCATTCTGTCCCTGCTCATGCGGGGCATTTCCCGGAAGCTGAAGGGTCAGGAAATTTGCAACGGCGTTCTGTGGGCCCAGGCCCTGCAGGAAGGTGTGGATGCTGCTTATAAGGCAGTTATGAAGCCTGCTGAAGGCACCATTCTTACCGTTGCCCGGTTGGCTGCAGCCAAAGCCGTGGAAGCAGCCAGAAAGAACAAGGACTTTGAATTTGTCCATGAGGCAGCCATTGCGGAAGCCAAGGTTGCGCTGGCCAACACCACCAACCAGAACCCTGTTCTAAAAAAGGCAGGCGTTGTAGATGCCGGCGGTAAGGGCTGGCTGGTTGCGCTGGAGGCTATGCTGTGCGCTGCCCGAGGTGAGGATATCGTCGCTCCCGAGGGCGGCGTAGAGGAAACAGCCGAGGAGGCTACCTTCTCCGACTTTAACACCGAGGATATCACCTTCACCTACTGCACTGAGTTCATCATCTCCCGGGAGACCCAACTGGATCCCGAGAAGCTGCGGGACTTCCTCAGCAGTCTGGGCGACAGTCTGGTGCTGGTGGACGACGATGAGATCATCAAGGTCCATGTCCACACCAACGACCCCGGCAAAGCCCTTCACGAGGCTATGGACTATGGCTCTTTTGTCACCGTGAAGATTGAGAATATGCGCCTGCAGCACACCGAAAAGGTGATGAACGAGCAGGAAGCTGCTCCCAAGATTGCCGAGCCGGAAAAGGCTCTGGGCGTGGTATCTGTTTGCGCCGGTGACGGCCTTGCCTCTGTGTTCAAGGATTTGGGTGTGGACGGCATCATCTCCGGCGGTCAGACCATGAACCCCAGCACCCAGGATATTCTGGAGGTCGTCAACCAAGTGCCTGCAGAGACCGTCTTTGTGCTGCCCAACAACAAGAACATTATTATGGCTGCCCAGCAGGTGGATGCACTCACCCCCAAGAACGTGGTGGTGATTTCCAGCAAGACCGTTCCTCAGGGCATTACCGCCATGTTGAACTTCAATCCTGACGGCGAGGTGCAGGAGAATGTGGACACAATGACCGAATCTCTGGACACTGTGGACACCATGCAGATTACCTATGCTGCCCGCAATTCTGATTTCGACGGCTACGACATTCATGAAGGTGATTATCTGGCTATGTACGGCGGCGCTCTCTTCGGCACTGGTCCTGAAATTGAGGCCCTTTTGAAGTCCTTGGCAGAAAAGGTACTGGAGACCGGCAAGGAATATATCACCATCTATTAGGGTGAGGATATTTCCGAAGAACAGGCTCAGACAGCTGCCCAAATCTTTACCGAAGTCTGCCCGGATGCAGATGTAAATCTGCTGCGAGGCGGTCAGCCGGTATATTATTACTTGATTTCTGCAGAATAATACACAAAGGCTCACTGCACAGGTAGTGAGCCTTTGTATTTCAGCCATTTTTCGGGGGGATTCTATGAAAAAATGCAATCTTATGGAGAGAGTCACCCGGCTGGCCCGGTATCTGTCGGGAAAGAACATCGGAATTCACGCCGCCGGTGCAGGGTATTTTATTGTGTTATCGATTTTTCCCCTGCTGGTGCTGATCTTATCTCTGCTGCGATACACCGGTCTGCAGGTGCAAACTCTGACGGATTTGGTGTCCGGATTTTTGCCGGGAGCGCTGATGCCCTCTGCTAAGCGACTGATTCTCAGCACCTACCGGAATACCTCCGGCGCGGTGATTTCCCTATCCGCAGTAACCGGCCTGTGGTCCGCAAGTCGGGGTATTTACGGTTTGCTCACAGGCCTGAACGCCATTTACGGAGTGAAGGAAAACAGAGGATATTTTTACACCCGAGGCATCAGTGTGGTGTATACCTTTCTTTTTCTGCTGATGCTGCTGGCAACTTTATTGCTGAATGTGTTCGGCACCACCCTTCTGCAATGGCTACCTCTGGAAAACCTCAGCCTTGTGCAGTTTCTGTGGGATATTGTGGATTGGCGATTCATCCTGATGCTTCTGCTGCAAACAGGTTTGTTTACCGCTATGTTTATGGCCTTGCCCAACCGAAAAACTACCTTCCGGCAGAGTCTCCCCGGCGCGCTGCTGGCCAGCGTAGGCTGGCTGATTTTTTCCGATTTATTTTCCCTGTATGTGGAAAATTTTTCCGGCTACGCCAACATTTTTGGCTCCGTGTACGCAGTTGCTCTTTCTATGCTGTGGCTATACTTCTGTATTTCCATTGTGTTTTACGGTGGGGCTCTGAATCAGTATCTCATATCGAAAAAATAATAATTTTTCCCAAAATGTTACAGCTTGTTCACATCCGTGGTATATGCTGGACAAAAAGGAGGTGCGGCAGATGTTCGGTTTGGTTTCCGCCAATTTGAAGGAGCTTTCCAAAGAGGAAAAACACCGTTATAATAGCATATACTGCGGCATCTGCCGGCAAATTAAGGAGCAGTGCTCCTCCCCTGCCCGTCTGGGGCTCAGCTATGATATGGCTTTTCTGGCGCTGGTGCTGATGAGTCTGTACGAGCCGGAGGAAACCTCCGGAAGTCGGGCCTGCAAACTCCACCCCATAAAACCCCGCAGCTGGGTGGACAGTGAAATCATCCGCTACTGCGCCTGTATGAATGTAGCACTGGGTTACTACAACGCATTCGATGATTATCAAGATGAGGGAAAAATCAGCGCCAAGGCGCTGTGCAATATTTTTGGCCGGGATTTGGAGAAAATCAAGACTCTGTATCCCCGTCAATGTGAAGCTATTGAGAACTGTCTTTCTGAATTGCGGCAGTTGGAAATGGAAAACTGTCCCAATCCCGATCTGCCGGCCGGCTGCTTCGGCAAACTTCTGGGAGAACTGTTTGTCTACCGAGAGGATCTGTGGGCAGACACTTTGCGGAATATGGGCGATGCCCTTGGCCGGTACATCTATTTGGCCGACGGGGTTATGGACTACCGTCGGGATCAAAAGCGCAGGCAATATAACCCCTTTTCCGCTATGGGCGCAGGGGAAAATTACACCCAATGGGAGGACTATCTGGTTCTTGCCTTGGGCCGATGCACCGATTACTATGAACGCCTGCCACTGGTGCAGGATAAGGCTATTATGGATAACATCCTATACAGCGGTATATGGATTGCGTATCGCTCAAAAGTGAGGAATCAGCGGAATGATTGAAGATCCTTATAAGGTTTTAGGCATCAGCCGGGATGCCAGCGACGAAGAAATTAAGCAGGCCTACCGAAGGCTTGCCAAGCAGTATCACCCGGACCGAAATCCCGGGGACCCGGTGGCGGCAAAGAAGATGCAGGAAATCAACGCCGCCTATGAACAAATTAAAAATCCGGAAAAGGCACAAACCGGTGATCCTTTTGGCGGTTACCGGCAAAGTCAGAATGAAGGACAGTACCGGCAGGCCGCCTACCAGTATATCCGCTTCCGGCGGTATCGGGAGGCACTGAATGTGTTGCAGTCGGACAACAATCACGATGCCCAGTGGTACTATTTGTCTGCCCTTGCCCACAATGGATTAGGCAATCAGGTCACCGCACTGGAGCATATTCGTCGGGCGGTTTCCATGGACCCGGGGAATTACACCTATCTGCAGGCCCTCAATGCCATCGAAAACGGCGGTACTGCCTACCGGCAGCAGGCGGGCAACTATCGGGGGTATTTCTGGGGCGGCTCCTCCTGCGGCTCTCTGTGTTTGTGCTACCTTGTGCAGCTGATTTGCTGCCGGGGACGGTTTTTCTTCTGCTGCTGACAAAAAAGCCAAGGAACAATTGTTCCTTGGCTTTTATTCTCCAAATCGGTTCAAATATTCATATAAGGGAATCAGTTTTTCCAGGAAATCTCCTGCCCGTTTTCCCAACTCCGGTCCAAAAATGTCTTCACTCACCGGCTCGTCCACTACGCAGGCAAGTTTGCCTTTCCAAGCATAGAAGGGAGCAAGAGCCGGTGTGGGGGCTTCCTTGGGACGCTTGTACAATTCAGCAGACAGGGGGATGCCGGTGGCCTTCTCGGTATCCGCAATCAATTTCAAAAATTCCTTGGGTTTGGCCGCGATGGCCTTGCGGAATGCTTCCAGCATGGCGGGCTTGGGATGCCACCAGATGAGGCCGTAGCTGACACCCTCCGGGCAGATTTCAAAATACAGGCAGGGGTTTTCCGCCCACCATTCCACATCCCGACGAATACAAATCCACAGGCTCTCCTTGTAAGGCGTATCGTGGTGCATACGGGCATCCCGGTAAATTCGGCTGACCTTCAAGATGCTCCCCGGTCTCTCTAAAAACGGTTGGAACAAATCCTTGCCCAAGGCCTTCATCGGCTCGTACAGGTAGTTTACATAATCTTTCTTGTGGTCCAGAAACCATTCCCGGTTGTTGTTCATACGGATGCCCCAAAGGAAATCCACTGTCTCCGGGGAAAAGCCTTCAAACATAGCTTACTCCTTTTTAATGGGCGCCGGACAAAGGCCGCATAACGCTGTACACATCGAAACGAGTATCGTGGAGTTCTGTCAGGAACACCAGATTTATCGCCGGATCCGGCACACCACTGGTGGGTGCGAAAGTAGCTGCCTGCAAAGCATCCATACCCTCCACATACATACGGGTACGGCCCTCAGGCATAGTAAACTCCGCCGACTTCACAAAAGACACCGCAAACCGGTCACTGGCGCAAGCAGACAGCAGCACCTTGGCCGCATTGGTCAGAATCTCCGCCTTATCTCCGTTTACCAAAATGGATGTGGTTTCCGGGAACTGGAAATCCTCCAGCACCACTTCGTCAAAGCCAAGGCCTTTCAGCTCCATAATGATTTGTGTCAGGTAGGATAGCGTACCCTGACTGGCAGGGTGCAGCCAGTAGCAACCGTCGTCGTCCATATACAGATAGCCGCCGGAGGAGTGATGCACGCCGTCCGGCACATGGTTCAGGCCGTAATCGTAATCCTTTAAGGCGGGAATCCGGGCGATGGCATATCGGTTGGTCCGCTTTAAATAAGCAATCAGTTCATCCATCTTCTCGGTGCTGATGCTGCTGTTGCGCTTGCTGCTGACAGCGGAGGAGTAGTAAAAGTCGCCCTTAACGCCCTTTACATCCACCATCACAGCGGTTTCTGCAGGCAGCGCCTGGATTTGGGTAATGACCCTATCGATATCCTGCAAGTCGGTCCGCTCCACATAGTAGCCCAGCATTTGGGTCAGCTCTGTGCTGCCGCCAGCCATTTCGTCATTTTGGTCAAAGCGGATGGGAATATCCACATCTTCAGGGGGTACTGCCAGCTGACCACCGCTGATGGGGGGCAACCCAAAGTCCAGCTTCACCTTGCCGTCGGCGGTATAGACGATGTATCTTTGCACCCACAAAAACCAGCAGGCGCACACCACCGCCAGCACCACAGCAATTACTGCCAGAGCGCCCAGTATCCGTTTTAACACCCGTTGGGTGCGGTAAGGTATGGTCATAAGGTTCTCCTTTTTGCGCTGACACAGCGCCAGTCTTCCTTGGCCTTGGTCTTCGTCACCGCAAGACCCGCCTGCTCCAAGGCTGCCACCACATCAGATAATCTTGTATCCAGAATGCCGGAGCAGATGAGGGTGGTATTTTCCCCTAAAAAGTTAGGCAGAACAGGGGCAAGGCCGATAATCACATCGGCAACAATATTCACCAGCACCACATCATAACTGCCTTGAGATAGCTTGTCCATCAAAGTCGTATCCTGTGTTACATTGCCGGTATAGGCAGTAAATTCCGGGCCAGCAAAGCCGTTGTAAGCGGCATTTTCCCGGGCGATATCCTCTGCCTTGGGGTCAATATCCACACCAATGGCAGACTCTGCGCCCAGACGCAAAGCAGCTATGGACAGAATACCGCTACCGCTGCCCAGGTCCAAACATCTTGCGCCGGGCTCCACCGTTTCTTCCATCGTCTCCAGCACCATCTGGGTGGAGGGGTGAGCACCGGTGCCAAAGGTCAGGCCCGGGTCAAGGATAATGGGCATTCGCCCCTCTGTATCCATATCTGCCAGCCAATAGGGCAGCACCACAAGGCGCTTGCCCACGCTCTGGGGCGGATAGTTGTCTTTCCAGCTCTCCTCCCAGTTCTCCTCTGCAAGAGGCACGGTAGTCATCGCAAGACCCAACCCGGCAACCAAGGTTTCCAAACGGGCTAAACCGTCTTTGTCGGTGTCCTCTAAGTACAGCTTAATGCAGCTCAGACCCTGCAGTTTTTTCTGCAAATCCTCGTCAATATAATCCCAGCATGCCCGATTCTCTTCCAGAAAGCTTTCAAATTCTGTCTGGTCCTCAATTACCAACTCACTGAAGCCGCCGGCGGTGAGAGCCGCAGCGGTAGCGGCAATATTTTGGGCGGTGGTGGTTACGGTTATTTCCAAATAGGCCATATTCCCAATCCTTTAGTGTTATTTGTCACTATTTTATCGTAAATTGCGGAAAATAACAACCTGTAAAGTGTAAATTTTTTGCGCAGTACTTTCCATTTGGCTGTTTTTGGTATATAATACTCACAATGACGAAATTTTGGAGGAAGTATGATTCACACAATCCCCCTTTTACCGGAAATCACACTGCGGTGTTTTCAGGATCAACGGTTCAAGCAAGAGGGTCTGAGCCTGCAGTTTGTCTGCCCTATGGACAAAAAAACTGCCGCCCTCAACGCCCTGCTCCCTGCAGTTTTGCTGCGAGGCTGCGAAACGGCCCCGGATTTGCGGGCCATCACATTGCGGCTTGACGACCTGTACGGCGCGTCCTTAGGCTCTCAGGTCCGTCGGGTGGGTGACTATCAGACCACCGGCCTCAGCTGCAGCTTTATGCGGGAGGCTTATGCACTGGATGGGGACAAGGTCTTTGCACCTATGGTCTCCTTTTTGGAGGAGCTGATGTTCCGGCCCAAGCTGGAAAACGGTGTGTTCCCCGTGGACTTCGTAGAAGGGGAAAAACGGAATCTCCTGTCCGCCATCGCCGCGCAGAAGAACGACAAGCGCGCCTACGCCCAGGCCCAAATGATGAAGCGCATGTGCAAGGGTGACTCTTTGGGCATCCCCCGTTTGGGCGAAAAGGAGGATGTGGAGGCCATCACCCCCGCTTCTGTGTATCAGCACTACAAAAAAGTATTGCGGGAGTATCCCATCAATCTGTTTTATGTAGGCGCAGCAGAGCCGGAAGAGATTGCCCGCCTGCTCCGTCCCATATTTGAGAAATTGGATCGCTGCCCCACTCCCCTGCCTGCTCAGACACCCTTCCACGATTTGGGTGGCTGCGAGGAAACGGAAGAGATGGATGTGGCGCAAGGCAAGCTGTGTATGGGCTTTGCCACCCCCATTACCTTACGGGACAAGGATTTTGTTCCCATGCAGATTTTTAACACTATTTTCGGCGGCGGTATGATCAGTAAGCTCTTTATGAAAATCCGGGAGGAGATGTCCCTTTGCTATGACATCCATTCCAGTTACCACGGCAGCAAGGGTATTGTCACCGTATCCGCAGGTATCGACTGTTCTATGGATCAGGCGGTACGGCAGGAGGTATTGAACCAGCTGCAGGCTTGTCAGGAGGGCATATTTACCGCCGAGGAGCTTTTGGCCGCTAAGCAAGCGCTGCTTTCTCAGCTGCGCAGCACCCACGATTCCCCTGGCGCTATTGAGGGCTACTATGCCACCGCTGCCTTAAGTGGTCTGCCCCTGTCACCGGAGGCCTATGCCAAGGCCGTAGAGGCCGCCACGGCAGAGGATGTGGCCAATGCGGCCAAGCAGCTGAAGCTGCACACAGTTTACTTCTTAAGGGGGGCTATGTAATGGAAAAGCAGTTTTACCCCGAAGTAGGCGAAACCTTATATAAGACAACCTTACCAAACGGGCTGCAGATCATCCTTCTGCCCCGCCCCGGTTTCACCAAAAAGCTGTGTTATTTTGTCACCGATTACGGCGCAATCCACACGGATTTCAAGATGGACGGCGTGTCCTATACCGCTCCTGCCGGCGTGGCCCACTATTTGGAACACAAGCTGTTCGATATGCCCGGACGGGATGTGACCGGGGAATTTGCCGCCTTGGGCGCTATCCCCAACGCCTTCACCAGCTTTGATATGACCGCCTATTACTTCTCCTGCACGGAGAACTTCAGGGAAAACCTGGAGCTTTTGCTGGAGTTTGTTACCACCCCTTATTTCACAGAGGAGAGTGTTGACAAGGAACAGGGCATTATCGGGCAGGAAATCGGTATGAACGAGGATAACCCCGACAGCGTTCTGTTTGATATGCTGGCGGAGGCCATGTACGAAGCCCACCCCATTCGTCACCCCATTTTGGGCACCCGAGAATCTATCGCCCAAATTACCCCCCAGGTGTTGGAGGCCTGTCACCGGGCATTCTACCGGCCGGACAATATGCTGCTGTGCGTTATAGGAGATGTAGACCCGGAAGAAGTAGAAAAAATTGCGGAAAACAAGCTGAAAAACATTCCCTGTCCCGTGGTGGATTCTGTCCGTCGATGGGAAGAGCCCCTCACTGTGAACAAGCCCTATGTGACCCGCTCTATGGAGGTGGCGATGCCTATGTTCCAGCTGGGCTTTAAGAGCATTCCTTTGCCTGACGGCGATGAAGGTGTGCGGCAGGAAATTGTGGGAGATCTGGCGGCAGAGGCACTGTTTGGCGAGTCCTCAGAGCTGTATTTGAAGCTATATGACGAGGGATTGATTGATGCATCCTTCGGCGGCGGCTATGAGACCATTGAGGGCATGTCGATGCTCCTTGCCTCCGGCGACAGTGAGCATCCGGAAGCTGTGCGGGATGCCATTTTGCAGGCGGCAAAAGCCCTTGCAGAAACCGGCATTTCCGACGAAAGCTTCCTGCGGATGAAGCGCAGCGCGCTAGGTCGGCGGATTCGGGGGCTGGACAGCTTTGAGTCCACCTGCTTCCGTCTGTGCGCCTATCATTTCTCCAAGTTTGACTATTTCCGTATCCCCAAAATCTACGGACAGATCACCAAGGCGGAAATTCAGAAGTTTATCCGGGATGTAGTCACCGAAGAGCGTATGTGTATGGCGGTGATTACCCCCAAGAAGGAGGAAACCTAAATGAAATGGATTAACGGGGTCAGCCCCATCTCTTTCCCATCTCTGGGCATCGAAATCAATCCCCCCGAGGGATTTACCATCGGCTCCGCAGAAGTCCGGTTTTACGGTATCATTATTGCCTTAGGTCTGCTGCTGGCAGCTGTTTACGGTTTGCGGCGGAAGAAGGCATTTGGCCTGACCGAGGACGATATCCTGGACGGCGCGCTGTGCATCATCCCCTTTGCCATTATCTGCGCCCGTGCCTACTACTGCATCTTCGCATGGCACGAATTCAAGGCCAACCCCATTGAGGTTCTGTATATCTGGAAGGGCGGTCTGGCTATTTACGGCGGCGTCATCGGCGCGGCAGTGGGCATTGTGGTATACTGCCTGATTAAGAAAATTCCCATTGGAACGGCCATGGACATCACCTCCCTGGGCTTTTTGATCGGCCAGTCTCTGGGCCGTTGGGGCAACTTCTTCAACCGGGAAGCCTTTGGCGCGCAGACAGAGAGCTTTTTCCGTATGGGTCTGATGCTCACAGAAGATCGCAGGGCCGCATCTCAGATGTATTTCTATCATCCCACTTTCCTGTATGAATCCCTTTGGAATTTGGTCGGCTTTGTACTGCTGCATTTCCTGTCCAAAAAGCGGAAATACGACGGCCAGGTTGCCTTGGGTTATGTGGCCTGGTACGGCCTTGGCAGAACCTTTATCGAGGGTCTGCGGACGGACAGCCTATACTGGGGACCTTTCCGGGTCAGCCAGATACTGGCGGCTATTAGCTGCTTTGCCGCGGTAGCCGTGCTGGTATGGCAGGCTTTCCGTGCCCACAGGGCAGAAGATTTGTATGCAAACCGGGTTGCCGTGCAAACAGCAGAACCGGCAGAGGAAACCGACACAGAAGAGTAAACCAAAAAACCAGCCCTGTTTTGGGCTGGTTTTTTATGCTAAAAATTAACTGTTGCCCCCTTTGTAAAAAAATGGTATACTTAATTTATTACAGGGTAAGGAGGGTGCTTTATGCCCACAGATACAAAGAATTTAACAGAAGCCTATGTCAAAAATATGATTGACGGCGCAATTGAGGCCTCCAAAAAGAACAAGTATCTTCCCACCAAGGCGCAGATGACGGAACTGCTGCTGGCCCTACCGGCGCAGACGGAGCGAAAATTCGAAAAAACCGTTGTGGGTGAGTATGCGGTCAAATGGGACGACCGGGTTTTCTCCTACAAGGAAGAAATCGACGGCGTTGAAGTTGAAAAGAAGGGTGAGTTGTTTGACCTGATTGACCTGATCAAGAAGGAAAATCCCACCGCCGAAGAGCGGAAGCTTGCCTTTGCCGCTTTCTGTGTAGCGGAAAATCACGCCCGCAGAAACGAAAACCTCACCACCCTGAAAACCCTGGAAATAAGCTATGGCAGTTATTTTAAGGACGAGCCCTTCCTTCTTCATTTGGAAGTATGTACGGAAATCAAAAAGTTAGAAGCCTACAAGAAGGAAGAGTGGGAAAACAAGAGCTTCAGCGAAGTTTTGGAAAAGGCGAAAAGGAATATGCAGCAGCTGACCGGAAATATCGGCGCTGACCACGCCTACGCAGAGCTGATTCTGCTAGCCTTTGAAAATGACCCCACCCTGCTGAACTATCTCAGCGAGCAAAAGAAGGAGAAGCTCCTGCAAAGCGCGCTGAATACTATGGTAGTAGTCCACGACAGAGACGACTACGCAAAGTTCTACTGTACCCACGGCCGTCTGTTTGCCGTCGCCGGCAAATATGACGAAGCTTTGGAATACTTGAATATTGCCGTCGACAAAGAAGACAGCAGCAACCCCAACTACCCCATTCGCGTGGGTAGATATCTGACCTTTATGCAGCAGGTCCGTTCCCAGCAACAAGCTAAGATTAACAAACTGGCTGCTGAGGAGCAGCTGAAGAATGTGGTTCAAAAAATGGAAGACCAAACCAAGGACTCCACCACCAAGAGTATGGAATTTTTGGGTCTGTTCTCCGGTATCGTCAGCTTTACCATCGGCAGTATCAGTATCAGCGGTGAAATTGACAAATTCTCTGCCGGTCAGGTAGCCGGACTGATCGTTGTTCTGATGGGCGCATTGATGGGCGTGTTTGCCGGCTTCGGCATTATCCTCCACGGTACCGATATGAGAAAACGTAACAACTACAAGGGACTTCGGAATCTGCTCGTCCTGCTGATGGGCATCGGCATTATTGTGGGAGGTTTATGGCTTTGTTCAAGGTAAGGCAGCATATTTGTTACCCCGGCAATCCGGCCAAGCCTAACGAAGATGCCATTGGTTTCGGCAAGGATTACTGCTTCGCCATTGATGGCGCTTCCTGCTTAAGCGGCGTGGAGGTAATGGGGCGGGGCTCTGATGCTACCTGGATGGTGGAGCGTGTGGCTGCCGGTTTGTGCGAAAGATTGGATCGCGGCGATGACCGCTCCACAGAGGAGCTTCTCATAGAGATTCTCCTGCCGCTGAAGGAGCAATATAATGCCGCTTTGGCGGAAAAGGGCATTGAAAAGCCCGATGACAGTCCATCTGCCGGCTTTGCCCTGTTCCGGATGCGGAAGGGAAAACTGGAGTTCTTCGGTTTAGGTGACTGCGTTGGTGTAGCCGCCCTCCCCGATGGGAAGGAATTTTATTCTCTGGACACAGGTCTCCCCAATCTGGACAACCAGGTACTGGAGCAGATGATGCAGCTGCACATACAAACCAAGCTTCCCGTTTTGAAAACCCGGGAACTGTGTACCGATTTGCTGATCACCAACCGGAACAAGCGGAATCACCCTGACGGGTACTGGATTCTGGATTTGAACACTCCCGAGGCTTTGGTCAACGCGAGGAAATTCTCCTGGGAATTGACTGAACCCACTGCTGTAGCGGTTTTCAGCGACGGCTTTGCGCAGCTATCCGATGTGTTTCATTTTTACAACGGGTATTTCGAACTGCTCACCACTATGGAGCATAAGGATTTGGAGCAGCTGTGTCTACAGCTGCGGCTGGCTCAGGACGAGGACGCCGACTGCGACAATTATCCCCGTTTTAAGCTGCGGGATGACACCTGCGCCCTTTGGGGCATCTTCGAACCGTAATAAAACCCGCCTTGGGAGTTACCAAGGCGGGTTGTTTTTAACTTAAGGCTTCAAAATCCGCAGCGCCGTGTTTGCACAGGGGGCATACCAGATCCTCCGGCAGAGTATCACCTTCGTGAACCCAGCCGCAAATCTTGCACACGAAGCCCTTCTTCTCACTATCGGGCTTGGGCTTCACATTCTGCAGATAGTAGTGATAGGTCATAGTGTCACACTTATTCAGGTTGGCGCACTGAACCACATCGCAGATAAACATCACATGGGTACCCAAATCCACCTGATCGGTTACCTTACAGCTGATAAAGGCATTGGCGTACTTATCCAAAATCAGCAGGCCGTTGGCGGTACGCTGAACATGGTCGAAGCCGGCAAACTTGTCGGTATCCCGTCCGGAATGGAAACCAAACCGCTCAAAAATAGCAAAGGGCGCATCCTGAGAGAGCGTGGAGATGTTCAGCTTGCCGGTCTTGGCAATCACATCGCAGGAATAATTCAGTTTATTGACCGTTACAGCCACCCGGTTGGGGGTGTTGGTCACCTGGGTAACGGTATTCACAATCAGGCCGTTGTCCTTCTGACCGTCGTTGGTGGTGACCACATACAGGCCGTAGCCAATGTTAAACAGGGCGGTAGCGTCTACAAAATCGTCCTGCACATCTGCGGCCGTATAGGATGCGGACAGCTCATCTGCCAGGCGGCCGATTTCCTTCACATTCTCCTCGCTCATTGCAGACAGAATGGTAATATTGTTCTCGGTGTAGGTAATATTCTTGGACTTCTCCAGCTTTCCCTTCATCACCTTGATGGCGGTGGGGGCCCAGGAACCGTTCTCAATCATCGCCACGGTGCGGTTCTGGAAATTCCGCTCGGTGAGCTTATCCAGGTAAGTACGCATAAAGGGGAACACATCGGCGTTGTAGGTGGTAGTTGCCAGCACCAGCTTGTCGTACCGGAAGGCATCGGACACAGCCTGGGCCATATCGCACCGGGCCAAATCGTACACCACCACATTGGGCACTTCCCTTTTGCGCAGCTCCAGCGCCAGCAGCTCGGCGGCTTCCTTGGTGTGCCCGTAAATGGAGGTGTAGGCAATCACAATGCCGTCAGCCTCGGGGGTGTAGCTGGACCACAGGTCATAGAGCTTGATATAGTGACCCAAATTCTCCGTCAGGACAGGTCCGTGGAGAGGGCAGATAATCTGAATGTCCAGGGTTGCGGCAACCTTCAGAATGTTCTGCACCTGCTTGCCGTACTTGCCCACGATGCCGATAAAGTAACGGCGGGCCTCGTCGTCCCAGTCCTCCTTGGCATCCAGCGCGCCAAACTTACCGAAGCCGTCAGCGGAGAACAGCACCTTATCGTAGCTGTCGTAGGTCATCATAACCTCGGGCCAGTGGACCATAGGAGCAAAGGCAAAGGTGAGGGTGTGCTTACCCAGAGACAGCGTGTCGAAATTCTCCACGCACAGGGTATTTTCCATCTTCAAATTGGGGAAAAACTGGGCAATCATCGCAAAGGTCTTCTTGTTTGCCACCACAGTAACCTGGGGATATGTATTTACAAAGGCTTCAATAGACGCAGCATGGTCCGGTTCCATATGCTGGACTACCAGATAGTCCGGCTCGCGGCCGGCCAGAGCCTGCTTTACATTGCCCAGCCACTCTTTCGTTTTGCTGGCGTCGATGGTGTCCATAACCGCCACCTTCTCGTCCAGAATCACATAGGAATTATAGGCCATACCGTTGGGAACAACATACTGGCCCTCAAACAGGTCCACATCCCGGTCGTTTTCGCCCACATATAAAATCGTATCGGTCACTTTTTTCAGCATTGTTTTTCCTCCTGTCATTGGGCGGCCCTGCCTGCCCATCATCTTATGGATTTATATTAGCATATATTTCCGCTTTTGTCAATAAGAATAATTCTTATTCTCAATATTTTCTTGACAAAATTTTCCCTGCTGTATAGAATAATAGTGTAAAGGAGTGAGGTTATGAAATTAGTTCTTCTCACCGCCTTAGGTGTAGGCGGCGCGACTATATTCGGTACGGTGTTGGGATTTCTGTTCAAGAATATTTCCCACAAATTCAGTGATATGATTCTTTCCTTCGCCGCAGGCGTTATGCTGGCGGCGGCGGTAATGGGTCTGATTCTCCCCTCTTTGGAATACGGCGGTAAATTTGGCCTGCTGTATACCATCTTCGGGGTGTTTTCCGGCGCGCTGTGCGTGAATCTGTTTGATAAATTAGTACCTCACCTGCATCGCCTCAGCGGAACGGATCAGGAGATTCATCCGGCAGACTCGAAAAAACTGAACAAAGTTCTGCTCTTCGTCACAGCCATTGCCATTCACAATTTGCCGGAAGGCATTGCGGCAGGTGTTGGCTTTGGCGGCGGCGACACCTCCGAAGCGCTGACCGTGGCCGGCGGTATTGCCCTGCAGAACATCCCTGAGGGTATGGTGATTATCGGGCCCATGCTGGCGGCAGGCTTCAAACCGAGGCGTACTTTTTTGGTAGCGGCAGCTACCGGTGTTGTGGAAATTATCGGCACCCTGTTCGGCTACTTTGCCGTTACGGTTTCCGCCGCCATTTTGCCCTTTGCATTAGCCTTTGCCGGCGGTACCATGTTATATGTCATCAGCGACGAAATGATTCCCGAAACCCACGCTCACGGCTCTGAGCGGGGCGCAACCTATGCGCTACTTGTGGGCTTCTGCCTGATGCTGGTGTTTGATGTATTGCTGAATTAAAAAAAGAGGGTGTCTCAGACACCCTCTTTTTTTACAGGTAATTTGCTGCGACGGCGGCGGCGTTGATTGGAGGAAGGCCGGCTTCTCTCCGGCTCTGCCTTCTCGGCCCGACGCTCATAGGCGGCAGCCGCCTCGGAGGTGGCTTCATAGGTCAGCCGGCTGACACGGATTGTACCGTCCGGCTGCTGGGAAAGCCGCACCCGAATGAGGAATTTTCCGCACACCGGGCACTCTGCCAAGTCCATATACCGGTGTCCCGGCTGAGAGAACCAGCGCGTGCCTGCCATCTGCTTGCCACAGGTGGGGCATTTGTTCTCTGCCTCGGTCATCGCTTTTAGCGCTGCGTGTTTATCCGCATAATCGTAGAATACCTTGCGGCTGATGCAGCCGGGAAGCTCCGCCCCGTGGAAGCCGTCTTCGTGACTCTTCAGGGCCTTGCCGTATTCTTCCACGCCCTTTTTCAGATCAAGCTTTGCGCAAATCAGCGCTGTATGGTAGGCATCACCCAATGCATCATGGGCCGGACGGGTTGCCTCGATGCCAAAAATTTCCATGGCGGTTTTCAGCGCCTTTTGGGAGGAAGACCCGTCGGTCTGGGCGTTAAAAATCATCTGGGCATTGAACCACCGCTGCACCCAGCTGTCGTCAATACCGTATAAGCGGAGATTTTCCCGCAAAATGGTGATATCATCAAAGCCCCAGGTGAGGAAAATCACATCCTCCCCGCACCACTTGCGGAAACGGGACATGGCCTCGTTCATAGAAACGCCCTCGGAGAGCAGCTGGGCCTCCTTGATACCGGTAAGCTTACTGACCCGGCGATTTAAGCGGCGGTAGTATTTGGGCTTCACCAGTACCTGAAACTCATCGGTCACCTGCTGGGCCTCCGTCACCCGCACCGCGCCAATCTGGATAATCTCTCCCCGAATCTGTACAGGAAGCACCTTCTTGGCCGACGGTGAACCGGGCCAGGGCTGATTCCATTCCATATCCAATACGATATAGTTCATACGACAAACAACCTCGTAAAAATCTGTTCTTGTGCTATCATACCACATAGATGCCGGATATGCAAACACTAAAACGACGGAATGAAGGCGGCATCCCCGGAAGAGGCCTCTTGGGTAAAGCCTTGCAAATCATTGAGATACATCCAACTCAGGACCCCGTCATACTCCTCATCCGTAATCTTCCGGTCCAGCGGCGCAGGCAGGCCGGGCATAGGCGTATACTGCCGCATCAGGCTCACCAATACCCGGCCGGGTTTGAAGGTCTCTCCAATCCAGTCCAGTACCCGCAGGGAATTTTCCACCTGACCGGGGAGAATCAAATGGCGGATTATGGTGCCTTTCACCACTCGCTCACCCTGCCACCGGACAGGGCCAACCTGCTCTGCCATAACCTGAATCGCCCGGGAAGCCACAGAAAAATAGTCCTCTGCGCCGGATAAGTCCCTTGCCAAGGCATCGTCAGCATACTTCATATCCGGCAAATACACATCCACCAGACCGTCTAACTGATGTATGGTTTCCTCCGCTTCATAGCCGCCGCAGTTATACACTACAGGCACAGGCAGCTTGGGGGTAAGGGCAGGCAAAATGGTAGGCAAATACTGGGTTGGGGTGACCAAATCGATATTCTCCGCCCCTTGGGCAATGAAATCTTCCATAGCTTTCCGCAAGGCGCTTGAATCCATAGGCGTTCCCGTTGGCTTTTGGGAAATGGCCCGATTCTGACAGTAGCTACACCCCAAAGTGCAGCCGCCGAAGAAGATTGCCCCGCTACCGCCACTGCCTGCCAAGGCAGGCTCTTCCCATTTATGGAGCATTGTCTTAGCAACCAGGGCTGTATCCGGGCCACCGCAGAAGCCACGCTCTCCGGCCGTTCTGTTCACTTGGCAGGCCCGGGGGCACAGGCGGCAGTTTGTGTAATCCATTCGTTGACCTCTTTCGTGTATTTACCCGCATTGTATCATAAAATCCGTAAAAATACCACCATCGCAAAAATTTCATTTGCTATTGACCGCCTTATATCGTATAACTATAATGAGAATCAGGAGGTAGACTATGATGCAGATATCTGATTTACATCGACAGGCAAAAAACCGGTTGCAGGAAGCATCCGGCAATCCCAAAAAGGTGGTTTTGCTTCACACCGCTGTTGCCCTGGGCTGCTCTCTTTTGCTGACAGGGATGGTATATTTATTTGACCACTTGATTGCAAACACCAGCGGTTTGGGCGGTTTGGGACGGCGTTCTGTGCTGACCACTGTGCAAGCTCTGCTGGAACTGGTGGTTATGATTGCTCTCCCCTTCTGGCAACTGGGTATCTATTATACAGCTCTCCATTGGGCAAAGGGTCAGCGGGCAGAATCCGACGACCTGTTACAGGGATTCCGGAGATTTGGCCCTGCCCTGAAGCTGTTTCTGATGCGGTACGGACTGTTCCTGGCTCTGGCAGTCGCAGTCTTTTATGCCTGCTTAACCCTTTTTGTAATGACCCCCTTCTCCATCCCCTTTCTGGAGGTCATTCAACCAATTATGGAGCAGAGCACCACACCGGAACAGCTGCAGGAACTGCTCACCCCGGAGCTGATGGAATCTGCTTTCCACGCCATGATTCCCCTGCTGATTCTGTCCGGCGTTATCTATACCGCCCTTGCCATTATCCTTTTTTACCGGCTACGGTTTGCAGACTTCGCTGTTATGGACGGTATGTCTGCCGGAAGCGCATTCCGGAAAAGCTTTGTCCTCACCCGCAATCGCTGTATGCAGGTATTTCGACTGGACCTGTCCTTCTGGTGGTTTTATTCTCTACAAATGCTGTCAGTAGCAATATGCTATACCGATGTCCTTTTACCCTTAATCGGTGTCTCTCTGCCGGTTTCCCAAGTAGTTGCGGCATTGGCATTTTACGCGATCGGCATCCTGTGTCAAGGCGTGCTTCTTTGGCTGCGGGAAGGGCATCGGGTTACCGCCTACGCCCTCGCCTACCGCACCCTGGACGCTGCCATTAATGGTGATGGCGAGGATGCACAGCCCTGATTTTGCCCATTTTTGTGGTCTGTGTCAAAACTTTTCCCGAAAAAATGCGGGATTTTTACAATTTGGCTACTTTACAAGAAGTTTTCGTTATAGTATAATGATGTCGTATGGGGTTGTATATCCCCGCAAAAATATCTATTTTTGCCGCTTAATGCGGCAAGTAAAATTGGAGGAAATTACCATGTCTGTAAAAGTTGCGATTAACGGTTTCGGTCGTATCGGCCGTCTGGCTTTCCGTCAGATGTTCGGCGCTGAGGGTTTCGAAGTTGTTGCTATCAACGACTTGACCTCTCCCGCTATGCTGGCTCACCTGCTGAAGTATGACTCCAC
>JAZOWQ010000107.1:0-6733 GCA_045659325.1 Faecousia sp.
GCTTCTCGCATAGCGATAATAATGGCTTCGTACTCGTTAATCTGTGTATATCTTCTTTTGTTCATAACAATACCCCCTGATGTAATTATCCTACATCAGGGGGTGTTTTGTCTATTGTCCAGTTTTACTGGTTCTGTTCAATCATCACACCCGGTGCCTTTTTTAATAGAAGAGCAAATCGGAATAAGTGGGGTAGGGCCAGTAGGTTTTGTCTGTAAGACTTTCCAGAATATCAGCTTGTGCCCGTAAGAGCTCCATATCGGCTACAATCACTTCTCTGTAGTAGATAACCACGCTTTCCTTTTCCTCGGGAATGTGGACCAAATCCCGCTGCAGACGCTCACAGCACTGATACATGGTATCTGTGGCGCGGGACAGCTGCTGTGCAATCTGAATCTCAGCATCGCAGCTCAGACCCAATTCCTTCTTGGCAAGAATGCCCTTTGATAAATCCTTGGTATATCGGAATGCGGCGGGCAAAATTTGATGCAGGGCCATATCAACACAAGTTTTGGCCTCGATGTTGATGATCTTTCGATAGGCATCCAGATGGATTTCGTATCTTGCACGGAATTCGTCTTCCGTATAGATACCGTGCTTGGTAACTAAGTCGATATTTTTCTGCTGAATATATGTAGGCAGACACTTTGCTGTGGAAGGATAGTTGCTTAAACCCCGTCTTGCGGCTTCTTCGGTCCATTTCACAGAATAGCCGTTACCGTTAAAGATGATCCGCTGATGTTCGGTAAAGATACGGCAAACCAGTTTTTGCAGGGCGGAGTCGAAATCCTCGGCCTGTTCCAGCTCGTCGGCAATTTTTCCCAGCTCCTCAGCCATAATGGTGTTCAAAACAATATTAGGTCCTGCAATAGACTGGGAAGAACCAAGCATACGGAACTCGAACTTGTTACCGGTAAAAGCCAGGGGTGAGGTCCGGTTGCGGTCAGTGGTATCTTTAGGAATGGCCGGAAGAACATCCACGCCAATTCGCATAATGCTCTTCTCGGGATCGGTGTAGTTAGTGCCGTTAATAATGGATTTTACAACTTCGTTCAGCTCGTCACCCAGGAAAATGGAAATGATTGCGGGAGGTGCCTCGTGAGAACCCAAACGATGGTCGTTACCGGCGGAAGCAACCGTACAGCGCAAGAAGTCTTGGTATTCATCTACGCCCTTAATAAATGCGGCTAAGAAAACCAGGAAACGGGCGTTTTGCCGGGGTGTTTTGCCGGGACTAAATAGATTACTGCCGGTATCAGTAGCCAGAGACCAGTTGTTGTGCTTGCCGGAGCCGTTCACACCGGCAAAGGGTTTCTCGTGAAGCAGACAAACTAGATTATGCTTGGCGGCGCATTTTTTCATCACCATCATAATAATCTGATTGGCATCGCAGGCACTGTTGGCATCGGTGTAAATGGGGGCGATTTCGTGCTGGCAGGGGGCAGTTTCGTTGTGCTTTGTCTTGGAAAGGATACCTAGCCGCCATAACTGTTCATCCAAATCCCGCATAAAGTTGGAAACACGGGTACGGATGGTACCAAAATAATGATCTTCCAGTTCCTGACCCTTGGGGGGCAGCGCACCAAATAGGGTTCTGCCGGTCAGCCGCAGGTCTTCTCGCTTGGCATACATATCCTTAGGCAGCAGGAAATACTCCTGTTCTGCACCCACACAGGTCACGACACGCTTGGTTTCATTATCGCCAAACAGCCGCAGAATTCTGAGAGCTTCCCGGGACACTTCATCAATGGAGCGCAGCAGAGGTGTTTTCTTGTCCAATGCAGCGCCGGTAAAAGAGAAGAAACAGGTGGGAATGTATAGACTGCCATCTTTTACAAAGGCAAATGCGGTGGGGTCCCATGCGGTGTAGCCACGGGCTTCAAAGGTGGCGCGCAGTCCGCCGGAAGGAAAAGAGGAGGCGTCCGGTTCACCGCGAACCAGCGCCTTGCCGGAAAACTCCATAATCACACGGCCGTCATCAGTGGGCTCAATAAAGGAGTCGTGTTTTTCCGCGGTGATACCGGTCATAGGCTGGAACCAGTGGGTATAGTGGGTTGCTCCCTTTTCAATGGCCCAGTTTTTCATGGCCTCTGCGATTTCATTGGCTACATCCAACTGGAGAGGCTCGCTGTTATCAATACAATACTTCCAGGAGTCGAAAATCTCAGGGCGCAGGCGGTCCTTCATAACTGCAGCGTTAAATACATCACTGCCAAAGATTTCCGGAACATTTATTCTGTCACTCATTTTGATACATCCTTTCAAAATGAAATTGATTATGAATGCTGTCAACAATATGCATTTCTATTAAATTTTATTCCAAAATATGAAAAAATGCAAGCTAAATTGTGCATAAATTTCCTGCTTGTAATGGCTATAGCTTATTCAAAGCTAACAACATATAAGTTTTCAAGATAATTCTTGCATTGTTCTGGTAAATGTTGTATAGTATGGGTTAAATAAAGAAATGAGAAAAGAGGGATTCTATGTCTTACATCGCAAAAACAAAGGAAGAATTACAGGCCGAGTATGCTGCAGTTAGTGCAAAATTTGCTGCCTGTAAGGAGCAGAATCTGAAACTGAATATGGCCAGAGGCAAGCCCGGCGCTAGTCAGTTGGATATCGTAAGCGATATTCTTAACTGCTTGGTTGATCCTGCCGAGTGTTTTACCGACGGTATTGACGCCAGAAATTACGGTGAATTAGCCGGTTTGCCGGTTGCCAGAAATTACTGGGCCGATGTGCTTGGGTGTAAGCCGGAGCAGACCTTCCTGGGTGGTACATCCAGCCTGAAAATTATGTTTGATGTGATTTCTGCTGCTTATACCTACGGTCTGCGCAACAGTGTCCGTCCTTGGTGCAAGGAAGAGGTCGTGAAGTTCCTTTGCCCCAGTCCTGGCTATGACCGCCACTTCCGGATTACAGAATCCTTTGGTGCAGAACTCATTACTGTTCCTATGACTCCGGAAGGTCCTGATATGGATATAGTTGAGTCTCTGGTTAAGGACCCCCAGGTGAAGGGCATCTGGTGTGTGCCGAAATACTCTAACCCTGACGGTATCATTTATTCCGATGAAACCATTTGCCGTTTTGCAAACCTGAAGCCCGCTGCACCTGACTTTGTTATTATGTGGGACAATGCCTACTGTGTACATGAGTTTGAAGGTGATTTTGTTCCCTTTGCTGATATTATTTCTATGTGCGAAGAGGCTGGCAATCCGGATATGGTGTTTGAATTTGCATCTACTTCCAAAATTACGTTCCCCGGTGCCGGCATTTCTGTGATGGCTTCTTCTGTTGCCAATATTACATATTTTACAGAGTTGTTTGGTGTGCAAATGATTTCCCATGACAAGATCAATCAGCTTCGTCATGTGAAATATCTGAAGGATAAAGAAGGTACTTTGGCTCTGATGAAGCGCCATGCAGAAGTACTGGGGCCAAAGTTCCGTATGGTAGTGGATATGCTGGAAAAGGAAATTGCACCCTGCGGCTTTGCCAATTGGAACAATCCTAAGGGCGGATACTTTGTCAGCCTGAATACCATGCACGGCACAGCCAAGCGCGCTTTAGCCCTTTGTAAGGAGACCGGTGTTGTTATGACCCCTGCCGGCGCAACCTTCCCCTACGGCAAGGATCCCGACGATAGCAATATCCGTATTGCTCCCAGTCTGCCTCCTGTAGAAGAACTGGAAAAGGCAATGGATGTATTCTGTACCTGCCTGAAACTGGCTGCACTGGAAAAACTGTTAAATATCTGATAAAAGGCGGGCATTTGCCCGCCTTTTTCTGGGATATTCAGCCTTATATAATGCCATAATACTTTATCAATGCTTGACATTCGGGGCATATTTGGTATACTTAACAGAGTGTTATACGACAAAAACAGGAAAGAAGGATTCGTATGGAACAAGAGATGAAGCCGAATGAGGAAAAAAATGGCATTACTTGTATCGATGGTATTTCTTACCAGCGTTTACCGATTAAAACACACCTGATTACGAATGAGGACGATATCGTTGCTGTTGCGGAACAGTACGGCAGTCCTGTTCTTTCTGAGAAGGATGATGTTCTGTTTATTTCTGAAAAATGCGTTGCCTGTACCCAAGGCCGTGCCATTCCTTTGAAGGATATTAAGCCGAGAAAGCTGGCTGTATGGCTGAGTAACTATGTAACCAAAACCCCCCACGGTATCGGCCTTGGTATGCCGGAAACTATGGAGTGCGCTCTGGTAGAGTGTGGTATTTTCCGTATTCTCTTTGCCGCATTTGTTTCTGTTATCGGCAAAAAGATTTTTCGCAAAAAGGGCTGGTTCTATAACATTGCAGGCTATAAGGCCCGTTCCATTGACGGCCCCTGCCACAATACCATTCCGCCCTATAATCATTATGTCGTCTTGGGTCCCTTGAATCCCGACGGCGTTGCAAAGGCCATTGCTGAAAAGATTGGCTACCGCACCATTATCGTGGACATTAACGATTTGGAAGGCCAAATTTTAGGTGTCTCCGATAAAACGATGAACAAGGACCTGTATGTTCGTATTTTAAAGGATAATCCGCTGGGTCAGGATTGTCAGCAGACGCCGATGGGTGTCATTCGTACCGTGAAAGAATAAAACAAACTCCGGAATGGTTTACATTCCGGAGTTTATTTTATGCCTTTGGAACGGGATGACCAAGAATTGCTTCCACGGTAGGGAGCAGCCCCTTGCCATCTGGGTGAAATTTGGAGTTTTGCGCCATATCATATCCGGGTAGGATATTGCCCTCAATCAGAACGGGCCCATTTGGTGTAATTGCTACATCCCAGCCGATATATGCAAGGCCTGGTTTTACCTGTGCGGCTTTTAAGCAGATATCGATAGCCTCCGGGAACATAGGAATCTCAAATCCGCAGAATGCGGTTCCTGTAACGGGATGCGCATCATAATATAATCCCGTTTTATCACAGAAGGCAGGGAAGTGAAGCACACCGTCTTCTCCGATTAAAGTATACATTCCACCGCTGGAGATGTTATCTACATGGTTGTTGCCGCTGCCAACACGCAGAAGGGCGTATAGAAAATGGGATTTCTCATGGATTGTAAGGGTTACAATACGCAGTGTATTGACACTGCTGGGGCAGAGCTTGTTCAGCGCGTCGTGTTGCACAACTGCTTCCTCAACAAGGTATTGTCTGCCTTCTATAAGACGAGAAGCCAGCGCACTATAATCAGCGCTTTCATCAGTTGCAATACGCTCAACACCGGTACCGCCGAAGTCTGAAACAGGCTTTGCAAATACTGTGCTTGATTTTTGACATAGCGCCTGCAATCCGCTTGCTCCGCTTTTCTGTAAATCAACCCAATCCCGACCAATATAATCCCGATAAACCTGCATAAATTGCAGTTTATCATTCATAATGGGGTACAGGTTTGTGTCGTTCACAAGTCTTGTCAGACCAATGTTATGATGCATTGTCATAAATGTTTTACGGTTTTTACCCTCGTTGGTTGCAAAACCGAAGACGTGGTAATCCAGATAACCTATACCGTATTTCAGCGTACACCAGAGCATATCGATCAGGATAATAAACCTGTTTTTGCCGGTTTCTCTATGAATAGCCTGAATATTTTGATTCATTCTTTGAAAACTTGCGCCTTTTACACGACGCATTATGATTTTTGCTTTGGATACGAAACCCATTTTTACACAGCCTTCCCTTGTGATGAAAAGAAACAAAAGCACCGCTGAATCGGCTCTGAATCAGCGGTGCGGCTCTGGTGCGAGAGATGGGACTCGAACCCACACGGCGTAACCACACGCACCTCAAACGTGCTTGTCTACCATTCCAACACTCTCGCAAATGACTTGGATATTATAACCCGTTACCACATTTTTGTCAATATGTTTTTCCAACGTATCCTATTGTAGTTTTCTTTGGTTTATGGTATGATATTGTCATGATCAAGGGGGGACACTGTGATGATACGATTTTTTGTAGCGCCTGATGCTATGCAGCCCAATTTTATAGTATTGACAGGAGAAAATGCTTCCCACGCAAAGGTACTTCGCCTGAAGGCAGGGGAGCAGGTGCTGGTTTGTGACGGGGCCGGAAATGAGTGTATCTGTACAATCAGTGAAATTAACCCCCAGCAGGTATGTTTGGTTGTGGATAGAAGACAATCCGCAACATCTGAAGCAAAAGTACAGGCTAGTGTGTATATGGCTTTTTCCAAGGGTGATAAACTGGAGCATGTGATTCAAAAAGCTACAGAGCTTGGAGCGTTTGAAATTGTTGCGTTTCCCAGCAACCGTTGCGTATCCCGTCCGGACGAAAAGAGTCTTGCTAAAAAGATAGAACGCTGGCAGAAAATTGCTGCCTCTGCAGCAGAACAGTCCGGCAGAGGACGAATTCCGGCTGTAGTTGTGCTAAACAGCTATAATGCAGCATTAGAGCGCGCGGCAAAGGCAGATATTTCCATTCTTTTTTATGAAAACGAACGGGCCACAACACTTCGTATGGCTTTAGAGGAGAATTCTTTTTCTACAATTAGTCTGCTCACAGGCCCGGAAGGTGGCCTGGAGGACAGAGAGGTGGAAATGGCAAAAGACAAAGGGCTAAAAATATGCACCCTTGGAAGTCGCATCCTTCGCTGTGAGACCGCTCCGCTGTGCGCGCTGTCTGCTGTGATGTACGCAACCGGTGAATTTTAACAAAGAACCGGGACACCGTTAGGGGTCCGGGTTCTTTG
>JAZOWQ010000108.1:0-16429 GCA_045659325.1 Faecousia sp.
AATCCAACACCGGTCATGTTGCGCTGGATGCAGCGTTGGCAGATGTCCGCAAGGGCAAAACCGGTGATTTTCCCCGACATTTGCAGAATATGCACGCGGATTCCTATACTATGGAACGGGAG
Organism: Faecousia sp.; assembly: GCA_045659325.1. GTDB lineage: Bacteria > Bacillota > Clostridia > Oscillospirales > Oscillospiraceae > Faecousia. Next base: position 123 of record JAZOWQ010000108.1, read on the forward strand.
CAGGGATATCTCTACCCCCACAGCTTCCCCCACAACTGGGTAAAGCAGCAGTACCTGCCCGACGAATTGGCAGGCACACAGTATTATAACTACGGCGATAACACGCTGGAGCAGGCTGCCAAGCAATACTGGGCAGCTATTAAGGGGGAATAGTATGGATATTCAGGTAGGTGATATTCTCACTATGAAGAAAACCCACCCCTGCGGAGAGAAACAGTGGAAAGTTCTCCGGACAGGTGCAGATTTTCGACTGAAATGCTTAGGCTGCGGACACGAAATTATGGTGCCCCGGTTTAAGGCAGAAAAAAATATTCGTCAGGTCGCAAAGAATTCCTCGACAGATTGAAACGGCAGCCGATTGTATCGGCTGCCGTATTTTTTGTTATGGGGGTTTAGCGGGTAGAAATTCTATGGGGAAGTGGAGGAATCTGTATGGAAGTGAGCTTGCTCAACCGACGGGATTTTTTGATACACCGTTATATACTGAAGCCACCAGCGAGGGGGTGCGCAGATGCAAAGTTTTATAAGCGGTGTATTTGTCCTGAATTTTTTTGTGGACATCCTTTTGCTCCTTGCGGCAACCAGGCTCTGCGGTTATCCTACGAAGCTATACAGAATCCTTTTGGCGGGTTTTTTGGGAGGCCTGCATAGCGCTTGTTGCCTGCTTCCTGGCTTTTATTTCTTGGGAAATACCCTGTGGCGTATAGTAAGCCTTGGTCTGATAGCGGTTACGGCCTATGGCATTTCTGTGAGCGCTGCAAGGAGAGGAATTATATTTGCCTTTCTGTCGCTGGCGCTGGGCGGTGCGGTAACGGGGCTGGGCAAGGGCGGCATGATCGGAACAGTCAGCGCTGCCGGTGTAATAACCCTTTTGTGCTTTTTCGGATTCCGCGGGCGGATCATGGGGGCCAACTACCTGCCAGTAGAACTGTCCTACGGTGATACCCATATCCGTATTACTGCTTTACAGGACACAGGTAACACCCTTCGTGACCCAATCACTGGTCGTCAAGTGTTAGTTGTGGGCGCAGATGTTGCCCAAAAGCTTACCGGCTTAAGTCCCCAGCAGCTGCGCACACCCATAGAAACCATTGGCACATTGCCGGGCTTGCGACTGATACCATACCGAAGTGTTGGCAGTAACAGTTTCCTTTTGGCAATCCACCTGCCCAAGGTGAAAATCGGCTCATGGCAGGGTGGCACTTTGGTTGCCTTCGCACCGGATTCACTAAGCCCGGAGGGGGCTTATCAAGCATTAACAGGAGGAGTTCTATGAGAAAATTGCTGTTGTTTTTGTCTAAAATCGGTTGGACGAGAGGAGAGCTGTATTATATTGGCGGAGCAGATGTACTGCCGCCACCGCTGAAAGGGGAGGAGGAGCAGGCGGCGCTTGTTGCGTTGGAGCAGGGGAGCGAGGATGCCAAACAAATCCTGATTGAACGGAATCTCCGCCTTGTGGTATTTATTTCCCGACGGTTTGAGAACACCGGGGTCAATCTGGAGGATTTGATTTCCATTGGTACAATCGGCCTTATTAAGGCAATCAGTACATACCGGCTGGATAAGAATATCAAGCTGGCCACCTATGCCTCCCGTTGTATTGAAAATGAGATTTTGATGCATATCCGAAAAATATCCTCCCAAAAAACCGAGGTTTCTTTGGATGAGCCGATCAATATGGACTATGATGGCAATGAACTGCTTCTGTCAGACATATTGGGTACGGATGAGGATATGATTTTGCGCCCCTTGGAGGAGGATGTGGATCTGTGTATTCTGCGGCAGGCGGTAAAGGAATTGCCGGAACGGGAGCGGGAAATTGTCATTATGCGCTTTGGCCTGTACGGGCATAAGGAATTAACCCAAAAGGAAGTGGCCCAATATATGGGCATATCCCAATCCTATATTTCTCGTTTGGAGAAACGGATTATGCAGAAATTACGGAAAGAATTGCTCCGGCAGACCAGCTGTGCATAAAATTCACTTGCGAAACCAAATCAGCTGTGTTACAATCGATACAGAAATATATCGATATAAATTCGTATCGATTTACCTTCTGAAAGGGTGATCTTATGGAGCGCAAAGAGATATCCAAATCCGTACTGAAACGGCTTCCGGTTTATCTTTCTTATTTGAAATGCCTGCCTCAGGGCAGCGCAGAATATATCTCTGCAACAGCCTTAGCCAATGCCTTAGGTATGGGCGAGGTGCAGGTGCGTAAGGATTTGGCTATGGTCTCCGATGGCGGAAGACCTAAAATCGGCTATCACCGGGAAAGCCTGATGGAAGATATCAGCCAGTTTTTGGGCTATGATAATACCACCGACGCTATTTTGGTAGGTGCTGGCAAGCTGGGACAGGCGCTGTTAGCATACGGCGGTTTTGAAGAATACGGACTGAATATTGTGGCAGGCTTCGATCTTAATCCCAAAACGGACAAAACCGAAGAGGGAAAGCCTATTCTGCCAATGGAAGAACTGGAAAGCTTTTGCTATGCCAATAAAATTCTTATGGGTATTATCACTGTACCGGCAGAACAAGCCCAGCAGGTGTGTGATAAGCTGATTGCCTGCGGCATCAAGGCAGTTTGGACCTTTGCGCCTGTCCATCTGGATGTTCCGGAACATATTCTGGTACAGAACGAGAATATGGCGACCTCTCTGGCGCTTCTTTCTATGCATCTGCAGGCACAAATCAAAGAGAAGAAATAAGAAAATCCCGAACCGATATCGGTTCGGGATTTTGATTTATTTAGAAGGCTTGAAGCTGTCCTTCAAACTCACAGAGCGGTTAAATACCAAATGCTCAGCAGAGGAGTCCTTGGAGTCAGGGCAGAAGTAGCCCAACCGCATGAACTGGAAGGAAGCAGGCGCCTTGGCATCCTTCAAGCTGGCTTCTACCTTACAGCCGGAAAGAATCTCCAAAGAATTGGGATTCAGGCAGGAAATAAAGTCCTTGCCGGAGGCATCGGGGTCAGCGTCCTCAAACAGATTGGAGTACTGACGCACCTCTGCGTCGCAGCAGGTGGCGGCATCTACCCAATGAATGGTTGCGCCCTTGATCTTCCGTCCGTCGGCAGGATCACCGCCCTTGGATTCGGGATCGTAGGTAGCAAGCACTTCGATCACGTTGCCGTTTTCGTCGGTAACACAGCCGGTGCACTGGATGACATACGCACCCTTCAAGCGGCACTCAGGTCCTTCGGGATACAACCGCTTGTACTTGGGAACGGGCTCAGCAAGGAAGTCATCGGCCTCAATCCACAGATTCCGGGAGAAGGACACCTTGCGGGTGCCGTCCTCAGGCTGGTTGGGATTGTTCTCAATCTCAAACTCCTCGGTCTGCCCCTCGGGATAGTTGGTAATGGTCAGCTTTACAGGCTTAATAACAGCCATAACACGCTGGGCAGTCTCATTCAGGTCTTCCCGCAGACAGTGCTCCAGGAAGGCATACTCGATGGTGTTAGGGGATTTTGCCACACCTACACGGTCACAGAAATTGCGGATAGATGCAGGGGTGTAGCCACGGCGGCGCAGACCGCACAGAGTGGGCATACGGGGGTCATCCCAGCCGGAAACACGGCCTTCCTCCACCAGCTGACGAAGCTTCCGCTTAGACAGCACAGTGTGGTCGATACCCAGTCTTGCAAACTCAATCTGACGGGGATGATGGGGAACAGAGACATTCTCCACAACCCAGTTGTACAGAGGTCTATGGTTCTCAAACTCCAGAGAACACAGAGAGTGGGTAATGCCCTCCAAAGCATCCTGAATGGGGTGGGCAAAGTCGTACATAGGATAGATGCACCACTTGTCGCCCTGACGATGATGATGCATATGACGAATGCGGTAGATTACCGGGTCGCGCATATTGAAGTTGCCGGAGGCAAGATCAATTTTGGCACGGAGGGTATATTTGTTGTCCTCGAACTCACCGGCCCGCATACGGGCAAACAGGTCAAGGCTCTCCTCGATGGGTCTGTCCCGATAGGGAGAGGTAGCAGGGGTGTTCAAATCGCCCCGATTCTCCTTAAACTCTTCAGGAGTCAGTTCACAAACATAGGCAAGACCCTTTTTAATCAGCTCCACTGCATACTCGTAGTCCTTCTCAAAGTAGTCAGAGCCATAGTAGAACCGGTCGCCCCAGTCAAAGCCCAGCCAGCGGATATCCTCCTTAATGGCCTCCACAAACTCCACATCTTCCTTGGTGGGATTGGTGTCGTCCATACGCAGGTTACACAGACCGTTATACTTCTCGGCAGTGCCAAAGTCAATAATCAGCGCCTTGCAGTGACCGATATGCAGATAGCCGTTGGGCTCAGGGGGGAAACGGGTGTGCACAGTCTGACCGGCATAGCGGCCGCCCTCTGCAATATCCTCATCAATAAAGGCGTGGATGAAATTTTTACTCTCAGTGATTTCAGCCATCGTACAAGTCCTCTCTATTGGAAAATTTGGGAATATTATAACCCATTCTTGTCATTTTTGCAACTGCTATCGGTTAGGAAGTGGTATTTCGACAAATATTTTTTTGGCAAGATGACGAAATTGTAAATTTCTCGGAACAAATCCGGAATTTTTAGAAATTTTAGTTGTCAATTTGCCTGTCTTATATTAAAATAGATGAGAAAAGGAAGGAGTGGTTTTCTTGCCTGAAATGAAATACAGACGAATCTTGCTGAAAATCAGCGGAGAGGCCCTTGCGGGCGAAGCCCATAGAGGCTTGGATTTTGAAATTGTGAATTCTGTCTGCCGTGTTATTAAGAAATGCGTGGACGCAGGTGTCCAGATTGGACTGGTCATTGGCGGCGGTAATTTCTGGCGTGGCGTGAAAGACGGCGCGGATAAAATGCAGCGCTCCCACGGCGACGCTATGGGTATGCTGGCGACGGTTATGAACGCAATCGCCGTTGCCGATGCTTTGGAAAAACACGGTATGGACGCGAGAGTTCTGTCCGCTGTGGAAATGAACAAATTCTGCGAGTATTTCACCCGGGATACGGCTGACCGCTATTTAAACGAGGGCAAGGTGGTCATCTTCGCTGCAGGCACCGGCAACCCCTATTTCTCCACTGATACCGGCGCTGTGCTCCGTGGTGTGGAAATTGAGGCCGATGCGATTCTGATGGCTAAGAATGTGGACGGCATCTATTCTGCCGACCCCAATGTAGACCCCACCGCAGTGAAGTTTGATAAATTGACCTATGACGAGGTCTTGGCCCGTCATCTGAAGGCAACGGATACCACAGCTATGACGCTGGCTATGGATAATCATATGACTTTGGTGTGCTTTGCACTGAAAGACCCTGAAAATATTTACCGGGTGGTCTGCGGCCAGACCATCGGCACAGTTGTTACGGAGGACTAATTATGAGCGTAGATTTTAGTGAATACAGCAAGAAAATGGATAAGAGCCTGGTGCACCTGGCAGAGGAGTTTGACGCTGTCCGCGCAGGCCGGGCCAACCCCAAGGTTCTTGATCGCATTACCGTGGAATACTATGGAACGGAGACTCAGCTTAACGGCGTTGCCACCATTTCCTCTCCCGATGCCCGTACTTTGGTGATTCAGCCTTGGGATACCACCCTGCTGAAGGAAATCCAGAAGGCAATTCTCTCCAGTGAGTTGGGTATTAACCCCCAGAATGACGGTAAGGTGATCCGCCTGATTTTCCCCCAGCTGACTGAAGAGCGCCGTAAGGAGCTGACAAAGCAGGTAAAGAAGTACGCAGAGGACGCAAAGGTTGCAATGCGTAATATCCGCCGGGACGGTATGGACTATGTGAAGAAGCTGAAGAAGAATTCCGAAATCACAGAGGACGACCAGTAGAAGGCTGAAAAGGACCTGCAGGATATGCTGGATAAGTTCACCAAGAAGGTGGACGAAGCACTGGCAGCCAAGGAAAAGGAACTGATGGCAATCTAATTTGTCTGTACAGGGGGTGCTTGCACCCCCTTTCACTACTATTTTGGAAAGGAGTCAGCGATGGCACCTTCTGTGAATGAGAATAAACTGCCTGTCCCGCGGCATATTGCTATTATTATGGACGGTAACGGCCGTTGGGCCAAGCAAAGAGGTCTGCCCCGTACCGCCGGACATAAAGCCGGCGCAGAGGCTTTCCGCAGAATCGCCAACTATTGCCGCACCATCGGTGTGGAATATCTGACGGTCTATGCCTTCTCTACTGAGAATTGGAAACGGTCGGAAGAAGAGGTCAGCGGCATTATGAAACTGCTGGGCGCTTATCTGAAAGAGGCCCTGCAGGATATGGAAAAGAACCGGGTAAAGTTCCGCTTCTTTGGTGACCTGTCCCGACTTTCTCCCAAACTGCAAAAGCTCTGTAAGGAAGCTCAAACCCGCTCCGGTCAGTATGATGTGCAGGTGAATTTTTGCCTGAACTACGGCGGACGGGATGAACTGGTCCACGCGGCAAAAGCCTTTGCCCAGGAGGTGGCCGATGGCAAGCGCAAACCGGAAGAACTGACGGAAGATTTGCTTGCTTCTTACCTGTATTCTGCCGATGTGCCGGACCCGGAGCTGATTATCCGTCCTTCCGGAGAACTGCGTACCAGTAATTTTCTTCTGTGGCAGTCTGCCTACTCGGAGTATGTGTTTTTGAATGTTCTTTGGCCGGACTTCGGTCCTGCTGATTTAGACGAGGCCATCGCTCAATACTATGGGCGAAACCGTCGTTTTGGAGGTGTGTAAGCTGTGAAAACCCGAATCCTTGCCGGCGTTGTTCTGCTGCCGCTGCTGCTTGTAGTGGTGTTGATTCTGCCCAAGTTCTGTACAGCAATTTTGTTCGGTGTGATGGCAGCCATTGGTGCCCGTGAACTGTTATGCGGTACAGGGCTGGTAACCCAAAATCGGCTTGTCACATACGCAATGGTGATGGCGTTTTTTGTGGTCCTGTGGAGCAGTATGTGGACAGTTTACCCCCTGCTTCTTTTGGGCGTGTTTGCCTTTGCCTGTATGCTGCTGGGTGAATATCTTATTTGCCACACTACCTTAAGCTTTGAGAAGATAGCAGTTATCTTTGTGGCCGGCTGGCTGGTTCCTTTCCTGCTGGGGGCAGTGGTGCGGATATATAATCAGCTTTTTGGCCGTGTGTTTATCCTGCTGCCTTTTGTGATTGCGTTCTCATCAGATACCTTCGCCTACTTTGTGGGCTGCGCCATCGGCAAACACAAGCTTGCCCCTGTGATTAGTCCCAAAAAGACTGTGGAAGGCCTGTTTGGCGGTTTGCTGGGCGCTGTGCTTGGCGTAGCAGCTTACTGCTTTGTGATAGATAGAGTTCTGCATCTGCAGGTAAATTATATCTATGTGCCAGTTTACGGCATTCTGGGCAGCCTTGGCGCTGTATTTGGCGATTTGAGTTTCTCTGCCATCAAGCGGCAGACAGGGATCAAGGACTACGGCAACCTGATTCCCGGTCACGGCGGTATTTTGGACCGCTTTGATTCTATGGTTGTAGTCGCCCCCTTAGTGGAATTACTTATGCTATATATCCCGATGGTGGTGAAATAAGATGGTTCAGTGTGTCAGTATTCTCGGCTCTACCGGTTCGATTGGCCGGCAGACCTTGGATATTATCGATAATTTGCATATCCCCATTGCGGCGCTGACCGCCGGTACCAGCGTAGAGCGAATGGCAGAGCAGTGCCGGAAGTACCGCCCCGCATTGGCGGTTATGGCAAGCGAGGAAGCTGCAAAGGAACTGCAAAATGCAATCTGCGACCTGCCCATCCGTGTCAGTTGGGGAGAAGAGGGTCTGATTGAAGCCGCAACCATTGAAAAAGCCGACTGTGTGATCACTGCTGTTGTGGGTATGGTTGGCCTGAAGCCCACCCTTGCGGCCATTCGTGCAGGTAAGCGAATCGGCCTTGCCAATAAGGAAACCTTGGTCTGCGCCGGTGAATTGGTGATGGCTGAGGCGAAGAAATTTAATACGGAAATTATCCCTGTGGACTCGGAGCATTCCGCCATCTTCCAGTGCCTGATGGGCAGCCATAGCAAGGAAGAAATCAAGCGGATCATCCTGACCTGTTCCGGCGGTCCGTTCTTCGGTATGGATCAGGCGCAACTGAAAACCGTTACCAAAGCGGACGCTCTGCGCCATCCCAACTGGAAGATGGGCGCAAAAATCACCATCGATTGCGCTACCCTTATGAATAAGGGTCTGGAAGTCATTGAAGCTATGCGCTTGTACGACTTGCCTTTAGAGCAGGTGGATGTGGTGATCCACCGCCAGAGTATCGTTCACTCTATGGTGGAATTTACCGATGGTGCGGTGATGGCCCAAATGGGCACACCGGATATGCGCCTGCCCATTCAGCTGGCAATGACCTACCCGGAGCGAAAGATTTGTCCCGTGGACGCCCTTGACCTGCTGACCTGCGGCAGCTTGACCTTTGTCCAGCCGGATACAGAGGCGTTTCCCTGTCTTGTATTGGCACGGAAGTGCGCAAAGCTTGGCGGCACTGCCTGTCCTGCTATGAACGGCGCTAACGAAGAGGCTGTGGCCATGTATTTAAACGACGAAATCGGCTTCTACGACATCTACGATTTGGTGTCCAAGGCTGTAGATGAAGTGCCCTTTATCCAGAATCCCACTTTAGAGCAGATTCTGGAAACAGATTCCCTGGCTCGACAGGCCGTCCGCCGTATGGCAAAAAAATAAACGAGGATTTTTATGACGATTCTATTTGCGATTTTACTGTTTAGCATTTTGATTTTTGTTCACGAGCTGGGACATTTTGTGGCAGCAAAGCTGTCCGGTGTTCGTGTGAATGAATTTGCAATGTTTATGGGACCTGCCATCTTCAAGAAGCAGGTAGGGGAAACCCTGTATTCCCTGCGGTGTATTCCTATTGGCGGCTATTGCGCTATGGAGGGAGAAAACGAGGATACGGATGACCCCCGTTCTTTTCAGAAGGCCACTTGGTGGAAACGGCTGATGATCTTGGTCGCCGGTTCTTTTATGAACTTTGTTGCAGGACTTCTGATTTTCCTGATTGTGTTTGCGCCTGCCAAGCAGTTTGTGATGCCGGTAATTGAATCGGCAGAGACAGGCTGTACTGTTGTCCGGGAAGATGGACTCCATGTGGGAGATGAGATTCTCTCTCTTGACGGAGAGAAGATATTCGTTCAATCAGATTTTTCCACCATCCTATATTTGAATCCCGGCGACACCCACGACATTGTAGTAAAACGGGACGGACAAAAAATTAGCTTCAACGACTACAAAATGGAAAAGCATCTATTCCCCGGTGAGGAAACGGAGCGTTACGGCTTCAGCTTTTCTGTCACCGATGCTACTTTCGGTAATAAGCTGCAGTATGTTTGGAACACATCCTTGAATGTGGTGCGAAATGTCCGATTGAGTCTGCAAATGATGTTTACCGGCCAGGCTGGTCTTTCTGATATGACCGGTCCTGTGGGCATTGTGCAGATGATGTCCGATACGGCTGAGGCATCTCCTACAAAGTTGGATGCAATTCTGAATGTGCTCTATATCGGTGGATTTTTGGCAATTAACCTGGCTGTAATGAATATGCTCCCCATTCCCGCATTGGACGGTGGACGGGTGGTAGGCCTGTTGCTGACCGTTGCCATTGAAGCAGTGACCCGTAAGAAATTAGACCCGAAATACGAAGGCTATATTCACGGCATCGGCATGCTTTTGCTGCTAGCATTGATGGCTGTGATTCTGTTTAAGGATATTTTTGTAATTTTTAAGAGGTAAACCCTATGACAAGACAGATTTTGGTAGGCGGTGTTCCTATTGGCGGTGGTGCTCCTGTGGCTATTCAGTCTATGCTGAACACCAAAACCACCGATGTGGAAGGCTCTTTGGAACAACTGAAAAAGCTTGCCTCTGCCGGTTGTCAGATTGCCCGTTTGGCAGTGCCTAACAAGCAGGCGGCCGAAACCTTCGGGGAAATCTGTAAGCTGTCACCCATGCCTTTGGTGGCAGACATTCATTTCGACTATAAACTGGCGCTGTTGGCGGCAGAGGGGGGCGCATCCAAAATCCGCATCAATCCCGGCAATATCGGCGGTGAGGAGAATGTGCAGGCGGTGGTAGCTGCCTGTAAGGAGCGGAACATCCCCATTCGAATTGGTGTCAACGGCGGCAGTCTGGATAAGAAATTGCTGGAAAAGTACGGCCATCCCACCGCAGAAGCCTTGGTAGAGAGTGCCTTCCAACACTTGGAACTGTTGGAAAAATACGGATTTTATAATACCTGCGTGTCTATGAAATCCTCCAATGTGCCCACTATGGTGGCGGCCGCCCGGCTATTCCGCAGTAAATGCGATTATCCTATCCATATCGGTGTAACAGAGACCGGACCTGTTCGTATGGGATTGATGAAATCCGCCATGGGTATTGGCGCCCTTTTGTTGGACGGAATTGGTGATACCATACGGGTAAGCCTTACCGATGACCCGGTGGAAGAGGTCTATGCGGCCAAGGATATTTTGAAAGCCGCAGGACTGCGGAAAGAGGGCGTGAATATCATTTCCTGCCCCACCTGCGGCCGTACACAGATTGACCTGATTGGCCTTGTAAATCAGGTTGACGAGGCATTAAAGGACTGCCAAAAGCCTATTACTGTAGCGGTTATGGGCTGTATTGTCAATGGTCCGGGAGAGGCAAGAGAAGCGGACATCGGCATTGCCGGTGGCGACGGCTGCGGCATGCTCTTTGAAAAGGGGCAGCAGATCTGCAAGCTGCCTTACGACGAACTTCTTCCCGCATTACTAAAGAGAATTGAAGCACTGTAAGAGGACACTATGAGTGAGCAAGTAACCTTTCTGAATATGTTTCCGGACTATGAGCCGCCTGAAGCCTTGCAAGAGGCATTATCTCAGGCGGCCATTGTTGCTGCGGATATTAATCCCAACACCCGGACGGTCAGTGTTGCGCTCTACGGAGAAACCTATATGCCCGGCAGACTCCTGGAACAAGTGCAGAAAGAGATTGCTGCTGCCTACGGTCTTGATAAGCTGGAAATCACCGCAACCTATCCGGAGGCTCAGTTGACCCAAATGGAGCCGGAGGATATCAGAGACTTGTTTATTGCCCAAAACTCCATGAGTCGTGGCTCTTTGGCCGGCGCTCGTTGGGAGTGGGAAGGTCAGACTCTGCACATTTACTTGAAGGCAAACGGTAAGGACGCATTGCAGGAAGCTGTTCCTGCGGTGACCCGTCAGCTGCAGGAGCAGTTTGCCACCCCTGTTTCCATATCCATTCACGCCGGTGAAACATTGGAAGGACAGGCCCTCTTTGATGCTATGAAGCATATGCGGGATACCGTTTTGACAGACTTGCCTAAGGTAGCAATTCCCACCAAGAAGGAGCAGCCTGCTGAGAGTAATCCTGCTTTCTACGGCAAAGCCTTTAAGGGAACTGTCACCCCCATGCGGGAACTGAATCTGGATATGGGCAGCGTGATTGTAGAAGGCCGCGTGTTCAGCGTGGAGCATAAGGAACTGAAAAAGCGCAACGCTTGGGTGATTAATTTCTCCATGACCGATAACTACGGCTCTGTGCAGATCAACCGGTTTATGGAGAACAATGAAGCTAAGCCGATTTTGGAGAATGTGAAGGTTGGTTCTGTTCTGAAGGTACAGGGCAGACTGCAGATCAACCAGTTTGATAATGAAATGGTGCTGAAGCCCTTCGCTATGATGCCCGGTGCAATGGAAAAGCGCAAGGACAATGCGGCAGGGGACAAGCGAGTGGAGCTGCATCTGCACACCATTATGTCCAATATGGACGCTCTGACCAATACCAAGGATGCTATTAAGCAGGCAGCTGCCTGGGGCCATCGGGCCATTGCTATTACGGACCACGGCTGCTGCCAGTCCTTTACCGATGCGCTCCATACCATTGAGGATTGGAAGGGTGCACCCAAGGTAGCCGGTACAGACGAGGACATCAAGATTCTATATGGCTGTGAAGGCTACTATGTAAACGATGTGGATGACCGAATTGTTGTCCACGGCAGTAGCGATATGGCCATTGATGCGCCTTATGTCGCCTTTGATTTGGAGACCACGGGACTTTCCTCCCGTAATGATAAAATCATCGAAATCGGCGCTGTTTTGATGCAAAATGGCAAGGAGCTGGATCGTTTCCAGACATTTGTTGACCCGGAACAGAAGCTGCAAAAAGAAACTGTGGAACTGACGGGCATTACCGATGCTATGCTCTGTGGCGCACCCAAATTAGAGGATATTTTCCCGGAATTTTTGAAATTTGTGGGGGATCGGGTGCTGGTTGCCCACAATGCGGACTTTGACACGGGATTTATCCGCGCCGCTTGTGAAAAACTGGGTTATCCCTATACATTTACCTCTGCGGATACACTGGTGCTGTCTCAGAATCTGATGCCGCAACTGAATAAATTCAAGCTGGATATAGTTGCAAATGCCCTCAGCCTTCCGGAGTTTCATCACCACCGGGCTGCCGATGATGCGGTAACCTGCGGTCTGATTATGGCAAAGCACTTGGAAAAGCTTGCAGAAATGGGTATCTCGAACTTGCAGGCAATCAATCCTGCAATGGAGAGCCTGCGGGCCAAGAACCAAATCGGCAACCGCCACGCCCGCCATATTATCCTGTTTGCCAAGAATCAGCTTGGTTTGCGAAATCTGTACGAGCTGATAAGCCTTTCCAATCTGGAGTATTTTAAGCGTCAGCCCCGTATGCCCAAATCTGAGATTCTGCGGCTGCGGGAGGGTCTGATTATCGGCTCTGCCTGTGAAGCGGGCGAACTGTTTCAGGCGATGCTGGACGGCAAGAGCTGGGATGAGCTGAAGCGGATTGCTTCTTTCTATGACTTTTTGGAAATTCAGCCCATCAGCAATAACGCTTTTATGCTGGAAAAGGGTATCGCCAAAAACGAAGATGAATTGCGGGAATTTAACCGCACCATTGTCCGTTTGGCTGACGAACTGGGTAAGCCTGTGGTTGCTACCGGTGACGTCCATTTCCTGAATCCTGAGGATGAGATTTTCCGTCATATTCTATTGGCAACCAAGGGCTTTGAGGATTGCGACAGACCCAATCCCCTGTATTTCCGTACCACGGACGAAATGCTCCGGGAATTTGCCTATTTGGGCGAGGAAAAGGCCTACGAAGTAGTTGTCACCAATCCGAACCTGATTGCAGATATGTGCGATAAGGTGCGGCCTGTGCCCCACAATCTGTTTGCTCCTAAGATTGAAAACTCCGTAGAGGATTTGAAAGAATTGGTGTACGGCAAAATGCACCGACTGTACGGTGAAAATCCTCCGGAACTGATCCGTAAGCGTATCGATACGGAGCTGAACGACATTATCACCTGTCACTATGATGTGATTTATATGTCCGCCCAAAAGTTAGTGCAGAACTCCCTGGAACACGGCTATCTGGTGGGTTCCCGAGGCTCCGTCGGTTCGTCCATCGTGGCCTTTATGTCGGGCATTACAGAGGTTAACTCCTTCCCGCCCCATTACCGCTGTCCCAATCCCGAATGTAAATATACAACCTTCGATGTTCCTGAAGGATATGAGTGCGGCGCCGACTTGCCGGATGCAGTGTGTCCCAAGTGCGGAACACCCTATGCAAAGGAAGGCTTTAATATCCCCTTTGAAACATTCCTTGGCTTCGGCGGTGATAAAGTGCCGGATATTGACCTGAACTTCTCCGGTGAGTATCAGGCAAACGCCCATGCATACTGTACCGAAATGTTTGGAAAATCCCATGTTTTCCGGGCAGGTACCGTGGGAACTGTGGCGGAAAAGACTGCTTACGGCTATGTAAAGAAGTATCTTTCCGAGCGGGGACAGGCGGCAACCTCCGCAGAGGTCAACCGACTTGCCACCGGCTGTGTAGGTGTGCGCCGCACCACCGGTCAGCACCCGGGCGGTCTGGTGGTTATTCCCCAGGAAAATGAGATTTGGGATTTCTGCCCGGTCCAGCACCCGGCGGATGACCCCAATTCCGATCAGATTACCACCCATTTTGAATACCACTCCATGGAGGAAAACCTCCTGAAACTGGACATGCTGGGTCACGATGACCCCACCATGATCCGTATGATGGAGGATATGACCGGCGTGGATGCCAAGACGATTCCGCTGGACGATAAGGACACAATGTCCATCTTTACCTCCTCCAAAATCCTTGGTTACGAGGACGATAAGATTCTCGGCCCTACCGGCGCTGTGGCTGTACCGGAGTTCAATACCCGATTCACCCGTGGCGTTCTGCTGGACACCAAGCCGGAGAAGTTTGACTTTTTGGTGCGTATCTCTGGCTATACCCACGGTACGGATGTGTGGCTGGGTAATGCAAAGGATTTGATTGTATCGGGAACAGCAAGAGTGGATCAGACCATCGGCTGTCGTGACGACATCATGATTTATCTGATTTCCTGCGGTCTGCCGGAAAAACGGGCCTTTAAGATTATGGAGGCAGTGCGTAAGGGTAAGGGTCTGCCTGACGGAGCAGAGGAGGAAATGGTTGCCGCCGGTGTGCCGGATTGGTATATCGGATCCTGTAAGAAGATCAAATACCTGTTCCCCAAAGCTCACGCAGTTGCCTACGTTATGATGGCTTTCCGTATTGCTTGGTTTAAGGTGAATCATCCCTTGGCCTTCTATTCTGCCTATTTCTACCGCAGAAGCCAGAAGGGCGGTTTTGACGCGGTGATGATGACCGGTGGTATGGATATGGTGCTTGCCAACATCAAGGCGATCGAAGCCAATGAGGATGCCACCGCCAAGGACGAAGATTTGCTGACTACTTTGGAGGTTGTCTACGAATACTATCTCCGTGGCTTTGAATTTGCCCCCATCAGCCTGTATGAAAGTCATGCCACCAAATTCCTGATTAAGGATGGCAAGCTGATACCGCCTTTTGTGGCAGTTCCCGGTTTGGGTGAAACGGCGGCGTGGGATCTGATGCATGGCAGAGAGGGCAAGACGTTCATTTCTATAGAAGAGGTGGCGGCAGCCTGTCCCAAGGTTTCCAAAACCCATATGCAGATGCTGAAGGAAGCGGGCGCATTTGGCGACCTGCCGGACACCAGTCAGGTCAATCTGTTTGACAATTTCTAAGGAGGGTTTCTATGCAAGATATTGGAATGCAGTTTCATATCCGTTGTAAAGAGGGGGATGTGGGAAAGTATTGCTTCCTGCCCGGTGACCCCGGTCGCTGCGAGGCGATTGCCTCCTACTTTGAAAACCCTGTGCATATCGGTATGAACCGGGAGTATAACATCTATACCGGCACACTGTTGGGTGAAAAAGTATCTGTCTGCTCTACCGGTATCGGCGGTCCGTCCGCATCTATTGCTATGGAAGAGCTGGCGGCGATTGGCACAGATACCTTTATCCGTATTGGCACCTGCGGCGGTATCCATATGGATGTACTGCCCGGTGATGTGGTGGTGGCAAACGGCGCGATCCGCTTTGAGCATACCTCCTTAGAGTATGCGCCGATGGAATTTCCCGCAGTGCCCGATTTTGAAATTACCGCAGCCCTGAAGGCTGCCGGTGAGGACTTGGGTTATCGCACCCATGTGGGTGTTGTCCAGTGTAAGGACTCCTTCTACGGCCAGCACAGCCCGGAGAAAAGCCCTGTTTCCTATGAGCTTCTCCAAAAGTGGGAGAGTTGGAAACGACTGGGCGTGAAAGCCAGCGAAATGGAATCTGCGGCGCTGTTCGTTGTGGCGGCGGCGCTGGATGTCCGTTGCGGCAGCTGTTTCCACGCAGTATGGAATCAGGAACGGGAAAAGGCAGGCTTAGCCATGCCTATGACCGAGGATACCACCGGGGCCATCCGGGTAGGTATCGAGGCAATGAAACGAATGATTGCTGCCGATAAAAAATAATGCAATAAAAAGACCTCTGCTTAAGCAGAGGTCTTTTCTTTTTCTGTTGTTTTTTCGGGCAGCTGGGACAGAATCACCGCTACAAATACCAGTACGCAGCCGATACCCTCCCAAAGAGTCAGCCGTTCCTGCAACACCAGCCATCCGGATAGAACGGCGAAGACGGATTCCAGACTCATAAGCAAGGATGCGGTGGCTGGCCGCAAATCCTTTTGTCCGATGATCTGCAGAGAATAGGCAATACCCATGGACAAGATGCCTGCATATGCCACAGCGCCGAAGCTGCTTTGGATACCTGCCCATGTGGGTTCCTCCGCAAACACCATTACGATACCCGACATAACTGCACAGAGCAGGCAATTGATGCAGTTCAGACGCAGACAGTCCACCCGCCGGGCAAACATATCCACAAATAATATCT
>JAZOWQ010000109.1:0-18980 GCA_045659325.1 Faecousia sp.
AGCCATTCCCAAAAGGGCCGCGTTCTTTTTTATTACCATAAACCGAGGTATCCCACAGCGATACCTGCTGCGGCAGACAGGAGGATCAAAATAATGGGGTGGACCTTTTTCAGGGCCAGCACCAGCATTACCACGAAAATACCGGCAGAGATGTAAAAGGCCGGCATCTGCAGAGGCGCAAGGCTCAGACCTGCGGGGAAGAACACACCTGCTGCCACAGACAGGATTGCGCCGGCAATCAGGCCCACAACCGCAGGCTTCAAACCGGTCATAATGCCCTTGACGATGGAAGAATTGCGATATTTGTCATAGAATTTTGCCACAATGAGAATAATGAGAAAGCTGGGCAGAATCACACCCAAGGTGGCGCAGGCAGAGCCGGTAAGGCCTGCCACTTCGGAACCCACATAAGTCGCCATATTCACAGCGAAGGGGCCGGGGGTGGATTCGCTGACAGCGATAAAGTTGGTGATCGTTTCCTGGGGGATAATGTCACCCCAGTGGAGGGCCACCTGCTCCTGCATCAAGGGCAGCATCGCGTAGCCGCCGCCCACAGTGACTGCACCAATCATAAAGAAGGTCAAAAACAGTTCCAGTAAAATCATTTCTGCACCTTCCTTTCCATGGCCTTAGCGGTAACAAGACCAAAGATTGCACAGCCGGCCAGCACCGGCAGAACGCTGATGTCCAACAGGCCTGTGAGAATGAATGCGCCTGCCATAATGATATAAGCGGCCCAGTTCTTCTGATTCTTCTTATACATACCCCACAAAGCCTTACACAGCAGGGCCAAGACGCCTGCCCGGATGCCCTGGAAGGCATACTGCACGGCCTTCAGTTCCTGGAACTGCCGCAACACAAAGGAAATGGCAAAAATAAGCACAAAGCTAGGCAAAACAACACCCAAGGTGGCCGCCACAGAGCCCAGCACACCGGCGGTGCGATAGCCTACAAAGGTGGCAGAATTGATAGCGATCGGGCCGGGGGTGGACTCAGCGATGGCGATAATCTCCAAAATGTCCTCATCGGTGACCCAGCCGTTTTTGTCCACCGCTTCCTTCTGAATCAGGGGAATCATGGCATAGCCGCCACCGAAAGTAAATGCGCCAATCTTAAAGAAGGCGGCAAATAGCTTCCAAATTTTCTTGCCTCGATTTTCCAATGTTTTCATTCCTTTCACATTACATACTCCTATAGAATACTCCAAAGGGCAGCATTTTGCAACCATTGTTTGACACATATAGGGGATTATGGTAGTATATTTTCAAAAAGGGGGGATTCCAATGGACCGCTATTCCCGTACCCGGTTTTTGCTGGGCGAAGATGGAATGCACAAACTGAAAAATGCCCATGTGGCCGTGTTCGGTCTGGGTGGCGTAGGCGGCTATGTGGCAGAGGCCCTGGCACGAAGTGGCATTGGCGCGCTGACCCTGGTAGACCACGACACCATCAGTCTGACCAACATCAACCGGCAGATTCTCGCTACAGAGGACACCGTTGGTAAGGATAAGGTGACCGTTGCCGCAGAGCGTGTATTGGCTATCAACTCCCAAATTCGGGTAACTCCCAAAAAGACCTTTTATCTGCCGGAAACCGCGGAAGAATTTGATTTTTCGGAGTACGATTATGTGGTGGATGCCATTGACACCGTCACCGGGAAAATGATGCTGGTGCAGGCAGCAAAGGCGGCAAACACTCCCATCATCAGCTCCATGGGCACCGGCAACAAGTTGGACCCCACCGCTTTTCGGGTAGGTGATATTTCCGAGACCTCCGTGTGTCCTTTGGCCCGGATTATTCGCAAGGAGTGCAAGAAACGGGGTATTGAGAAATTAAAAGTGGTCTACTCCACAGAAGACCCCATCAAAAATCCCCTGCCCCCCCACGACCCTGCCTGGGCGGAATTGCCCGAGGGCAGAAATGCCCTGCCCGGCTCGGTATGCTTTGTACCGGCGGTGGCCGGTATGATCATCGCAGGAGAAGTCATCAAAGATTTAACAGTATAACACCAGCCCCCTCTGACGAGGGGGCTGGCTTTTTATACCGTTTCGTCGGTAATGGTCTGCATCGCCTCTTCCGCAGGCATACCGTCAGCAATCGCTGCCCGGCGGGCGGCATTGACTTTGCTAATTGTCTTCATTCTCTCACCGGTGAGGGAATACCCCTTCATAGCAAGCAAAGTGATGATCCAGGATGCCATAGGAACCAGGCAGAACAGGACAATCACCACATAGTTCATACCGCTGCTGTAGGGGGTTGCCTTGGTGGGCAGGTTGGCAAAGCCGATGATACCCACCGCCAAGCCTACCACCGTGCCGGATAAGCTGGACACCAGTTTATCCACAAGGCTGAACATGGTACCCATAATGCCGGGAATGAATTTACCGGATTTGTAGGTTTCATAGTCGGCGCAGTCAGCCACCATGGGAATGGGCATATCGGCGGTGGAAAAGTAAGCGCCGTAGCCGATACTGTAGAAAATCACAAACAAAATAGTGTACAGATTGGTGGTAATCCGGAATTTGCCGTCTGCAATCTCGTAGAGCTTCAACGTCCTTGCAGGGTCCCCCTGTTTCCACAAAAGCAGCAGCACCAGCACCACCGAATATGCAACAAGGGCCACCGCCACATACCGCATGAAAGATGCCTTTTGTCCTTTTCTTTGGGCGGTTTTTACCGTCAGCAGGAAAAAGGGCGCGGCAAAGACAAAGCCTGCCACCATCAGCGGCAGATATAAACCGTCGTAATTGCCCATCATACAAGCGTACAGCATAATCAACACCGTCATATTATTGGCGATAGACTGGGCCAGCTTACAGCCGCCACCGGCAATCATCAATCGCTGCAACGGCTTATTGCCCCGGACAATTTGGACATATTGCTTAAATTTCAGCTTTTGGGGTTCTGCGCCGCCCAAGCCAAAATATTTGGCATTGTCCTTTTCCCAAATACCTACAACAGCCAACAGAGTCAACAAAACAGAAATGCCGATACCCACAGGCGTCATGTAAGCGTACCATTTGCCGTTGTAGTCCCCCAAAAAGCCGTCGCCGGCAAGGATCGGGCCAATACCCTGTATCACACCCATTCCCAGCAAAGAGCCAACCGTGTTAAAAATGGTAAACAGCGGTCTTTGCTTAGGGTCGTCGGTGAGCACCGGCTGGGCGCCACGGGTGACGGAGGTCTGGAAGGTATAGCCGATGACCCACACGCCGTAGAGGAGAATAAAGAGGGCATATTTGGCCCACACCACCTGCACCATAGGTGTGAATACATACAAAAGCAGTACCGAAACCGCCATAATGCCATTGCCGATGACCATAAAGGGGCGAAATTTGCCGAAGCGACCGTTGGTTTTGTCCATCAATGCGCCAATAATGGGGTCTGTCACCGCATCAAATACACGCATCGCCGTGACCATCAAGGTGGCAAACGCCATGGTAAGGCCCAGCACATTGGAGCCAAAGTTGGCAATATAGCTTAAAATTAGCACAAAATACACATTGGTCGCGCCATTATTGAGGGGAAACAGCGCCAGCTGATAGAGCTTGGCTCTGTTGGTATTCTGAGGGGTTTTCATTTCCGTTCCTCCTGCTGTTTCGTCCAGTTTTCGCCGCCGGCGGATTTCCCCAGCCGGTAGGCAGGGTTGGGCTTGGATACCCGACGGAAGGTGGCAGTGTCTTCACAACCACCCGCCACGGCTCTGATAGTCGTAGTTTCCCCCAATTTTACCCGAAATACGAATACCCGCTCCCCTGTCTGTGTGCCGACCTTTTTGCCGTCGGCATAGAGGGTCACCTGTTTTGCGTTGGAATAAACCTTTATTTTGGTTGTCCGTCCGGTGCGGTCAGCAAATCGCTTGCCGCATATGTGGACAAAGGGGGTATTCGTCCACCAGGCTTTATACAGGTAGAAGCTGTCCTTTCTGGTCTGCCGGTCGAAGGTCACAAGGCCCTTGTGGTTCATACCCGGCTCGCCCCCCTGATTGCGGGCATCGGCGGCAAAATCAAACAGATTCCACAGGTGGGTTGCCCACATAAATGGCCGTTTCTCGAAGAATTTTATCATATATTCGTGGTATTTGCACTGGTATTCCTCACTGTGGTCACCCCGGCGGGGGCAAGCGGAGTGGAGATTGGGCATAGCTTCACAGCCGTACTCGGAGTAACCCAAAGGACGGTTCGGGAAGCAGAAATGGAAGAAATCCACCCACAGATCATTAAGGAACAGGCCCGGCGCATACCAGCCTAAATACAGATTCCAGCTGACCAAATCGGTAATATGGGCGACCTTGTTGAAAGGGCCACACACCGCATAGCAGGCTAAGGTGGTCAGCCGGGTGGGGTCTAAGCGGTGGACCAAATCATTCAGCATATGATGGTTGTCCAGCATATCCTTTTTGTTTTTGGTGGAGATGGTAATTTCGTTGCTGATGCCCCACACGCAAATGGAGGGGTGGTTGAAATTTTGGACAATCAGCTCTTTCATCTGGCTGACGGTATTCTCCCATCCGGCTTCCATATGCTCAGAAATATAGGGAATCTCCGCCCACACCACAAGACCGTATCGGTCACACAAGTCATAGAAATACCGGTCGTGCTGATAGTGGGCAAGGCGCACCGTATTGGCGCCGATTTCCCGGATAAATGCCATATCGGTTTCATGGTGCTGCTTTGTCAGCGCGTTACCGATGCCCCGCCAGTCCTGATGGCGGCACACGCCCCGCAGAGGGTAGGGCTTGCCGTTGAGGAAGAAGCCCTTTTTGCTGTCCACAAAAAAGGAACGGAAGCCAAAGCTGTGGGTTACATAATCTTTTTTCTGTCCGTTTTCAAACAGCTCTGCAACGCAGGTATACAGGTATGGGTCAATGATTCCCTGCCAAAGATGTGGATTCTCGACAGTTAACATAATGTTATCGCCTATTCCCTTGGCAACCACCTTGTTTTCTGCGTCCAAAAGGCTAATTTCCACCTGTGTATTTTCTCCGGTGTGCCAGCTTTCTACCTGCACAGTTCCGTCCGCATTGGGGGTGATTTTCACCCCTGTTCCCCCGTAATAATCCAAATCAAAATGGGTCTTGTTCACAATCAGCAACCGGACGCTGCGGTAGATACCGCCGTAGAAGGTGAAGTCCGCCTTTTGGGGGTAGACCCGGTCATTGACCCCGTTATCCACAGCAACCTGCAGGTCATTTTCCGCCTGTAAAAGGTTTGTAATATCGCACCGGAAGGTGGAGTAACCGCCATGGTGAACGGCGATTTCTTCGCCGTTGAGGGTGACAAAAGCAGAGGCGTTCACCCCGTCAAATTCCAGATACACCTGCTGGGCGGACCGGTCAAAATCAGGCATAGCAAACACCTTGCGGTAGCTGCAGCAGCCCCGCCGGTAATCGTCGCCACCATCCTGCCCGTCAAGGGCATTCCAGGTGTGGGGAATATTCACCTCAGAAACCCGGCCGTCCAAATCTGTAAAGGACCAGCCATCGTTACACAAAATTTCCGTTCTCATAGTCTTCTCCTTGGTATTTGCGGGTATTATAGCAAAAAAATTTTGACGGAACAAGAGAAATTCCTGCAAGTTCACAATTTTGTCTATTATTTTCCTGCCGCTTGTGTTATAATGAATAAAATTATGCCCAAAGGAGACCGTCATGGGATTACTTAACAAATTATTCGGCACTCGCTCTGAGCGGGAAATTAAGAAAATTCAGCCCATTGTGGATCAGATTTTAGCCTTGGAAGAAGCATACAAAGCCCTCACCCAAGAGCAGTTACAGGGAAAGACCGCGGAATTTAAGGAGCGGCTCGCAAAGGGCGAAACCTTGGACGACATTCTGCCCGAGGCGTTTGCCGCCATTCGGGAAGCTGCCTGGCGGGTGCTGGGTATGCGTCCCTACCCCGTACAGCTCATTGGCGGTATCGTTTTGCACCAAGGCCGTATTGCGGAAATGAAAACCGGTGAAGGTAAGACCCTGGTGGCCGTTCTGCCCTGCTACCTGAACGCGCTGACCGGCCAGGGCGTCCATGTGGTTACCGTCAACGATTACCTTGCCACCCGTGACTCCCAGTGGATGGGCAAAGTCCATAAGTTTATGGGGCTGTCCGTGGGTTTGGTGGTACCGGGTATGAATCCCGATGAGCGGCGGAAGGCTTATGCCGCCGACATCACCTACTGCACCTACAACGAACTGGGTTTTGACTACCTCCGTGACAATATGGCTATCTACAAGTCCGAGCTGGTTCAGCGGGGACACGCCTTTGCCATCGTGGACGAGGTGGACTCCATTCTCATCGACGAAGCCCGTACTCCTCTGATTATCTCCGGCAAGGGAGAGGATTCCTCCAAGCTGTATGAAATGGCGGACTTTTTGGTTGCCGGTATGAAGAAAATGGTCTTTGCCAAGACCGAGGATAAGGAAGTACAGGACAACTACGACTGCGACTACATTGTAGACGAAAAGTCCAGATCTGTATCCCTCACTGCCGCCGGTATTGAAAAGGCAGAGAAATTCTTTGGGATTGAAAACTTAGCCGACCCGGAAAATGCCACCATCTCTCACCATATCAATCAGGCTATGAAGGCCCGGGGCATTATGAAGCGGGATATCGACTATGTCATCAAGGACGGGGAAATTATCATTGTAGACGAGTTCACCGGCCGACTGATGTACGGCCGCCGGTACAACGAGGGTCTGCATCAGGCTATCGAAGCCAAGGAAAAGGTGAAGGTTGCCAGCGAGAGCAAAACCCTTGCCACCATCACCTTCCAGAACTACTTCCGTTTGTATGATAAGCTGTCCGGTATGACCGGTACGGCCCTGACCGAGGAAGAGGAATTTGCCGCCATTTACCGGCTGGATGTGGTGGAGATTCCCACCAACCGCCCCATTGCCAGAATTGACGGCTCCGATGTGGTATACAAAACCGAGGCTGGTAAATTCCGTGCTATTATCAAGCGGGTGGAGGCCTGTCACGAAAAGGGTCAACCTGTACTGGTGGGTACGGTTTCCATCGAAAAAAGTGAAATTCTCAGCAAGCTCCTGAAGCGCACCGGTGTGCCGCACAATGTGCTCAACGCCAAGTTCCACGAGCAGGAAGCCCAGATTGTTGCCCAGGCCGGTAAGTTCGGTGCTGTCACCATCGCCACCAATATGGCGGGCCGTGGTACAGACATTATGCTGGGTGGCAACCCGGAGTTTATGGCGTTGAACGAACTGCGCAAGGCCGACACCCCCGAAGAGCTGATCGCCCAGGCTAACGCTTATTCCGAAACCAGCGACCCGGAAATTCTGGCCATTCGGGAGAAATATGCCCAGCTTTTGGCAAAATATAAATCCGAAATGGCCGACGAGGCCCAAAAGGTTCGGGAGGCCGGCGGCCTTTATATCATCGGTACCGAGCGGCACGAATCCCGCCGAATCGACAATCAGCTCCGCGGCCGTTCCGGCCGTCAGGGCGACCCCGGTGAGAGCAAATTCTATCTGAGCCTGGAGGACGACTTGATGCGTCTGTTCTCCTCCGACCGGATTATGGGTATTATGGATTCTTTGGGCTTGGACGAGGATACACCCATTGATGCCAAAATTCTCTCCAATGCGGTGGAGAATGCCCAGCGCAGCGTGGAAAGCCGGAACTTCCGCTCCCGTAAGAGCGTTTTGGAATACGACGATGTGATGAACACCCAGCGTGAGGTCATTTATGCCCAGCGGCAGAAGGTGCTGGACGGGGAGAGTCTGCGGGAGAATATGCTCAGCATGCTCCGTTCCTTTGTGGACAGCACCGTCAGCGACATCACCGCAGAAAACGGCGGTATGATTGACGCAGATTGCCTCGTGGCGCTGGATAAGGCCTTCGGCGGTGTCTATATCCCCGCAGGCGCAGCGTTAGAGGGCAATACCCCCGATGAGATTGCCGATTCTGTCTACCAACTGGCTCTGCAGACCTATGCGGCCAAGGAGTCCCGGCTGGGTGACACTATGCGGGAACTGGAGCGGGTCGTGATGCTCCGGGTGGTAGACGAATACTGGATGGACAACATCGATGCTATGGACGATCTGAAGCAGGGTATCGGTCTGCGGGCCTACGGTCAGCACGACCCTGTGGTTGCCTACAAAGAGGAAGGCTACCAGATGTTCGAGGCTATGATCACCGCTATTCGGGAGGAGACCATCCGCCGGTTGTTCCTGGTGCAGGTACAGCCTATGCAGGAGGTCAAGCGTGAAAAAGTTGCCAAGGAGACCGGTGCAGTAGGCTCCGGAGAATCTATGGTAAAGAAGCAGCCTGTCCGTGTCACCGGCAAGGTGGGTCCCAACGACCCCTGTCCCTGCGGCAGCGGTAAAAAGTATAAAAAGTGCTGTATGCAGAAAGATAAAATGAATTGACAATGGGCAACACACAACTGACAATTCAAGCTGAAAATATCTCTGCGCCCCACGGATTTACTACCCGGTTGGGGGGCGTGAGTGAGGGGTATCTGGATAGTCTGAATATCGGTATGCATCGAGGGGATATCCCCGAAAATGTGGTGGAAAACTACCGCCGTTTGGCAGAAGCTATGGGTTTTTCCACCGAACGGCTTGTCCTTGCCAATCAGACCCATTCCCATATGGTACGGGTAGTTACGGATGCAGACTGTCTGGGCAGTTTCTCCCACCGGGATTATCCCGAATGCGACGGTCTTGTCACCAACACCCCCGGCATTGCCCTGACGGTTTTCACCGCCGACTGCACCCCCATTTTGTTACACGATCCGGTCACCGGCGCCGTGGGCGCTGTCCACGCAGGCTGGCGGGGCACAGCCTCGGGCATTGTCAAAAATGCCGTTAACGCTATGGTTTCCGCATTTGGCTGTCTGCCCAGGGATATTTGCGCCGCTATCGGGCCTAATATTGGGGCTTGCTGTTTTGAAACCGACAGCGATGTGCCGGAGGCGATGGTTTCTGCTTTGGGAGAAGAAGTCAAACCCTTTATACGCACCCAAAAGGAAAAATTTCATTTGGATTTGAAGGAAATCAATGCCCTGTGGCTTCGCCGCAGCGGTGTCACCAATATTACCATTTCCAAGCACTGCACCGCCTGTTCCCCTCACCTCTTCTGGTCTCATCGGATCACCAAAGGGCAACGGGGCAGCCAAGGCGCAATCATTGTTTGTAAGGAGGGGAGAATATGAAACGGTTTTTGGCGCTGAGCCTGTGTCTGTGTCTGCTACTGGCCGGCTGTGCCGGCAACAAGGGGCAATACACCCCCACCGGCGACGGACTGACTTATGAGGATGACTACACCGGCCCGCAAAACAAACCCCAAGGGGATGAAAACACCCAAACCATCTCCCTGCCCTATTATGTGGATCGTTCTCTGAACCCCTTCCTGTGTGAGGATTACACCAACCGGGCGCTGCTGTCGCTACTGTTCCAAAGCCTGTTTGTCACAGACCGGGACTATGTCACAAGGCCTCTGCTGTGCAAAAGCTACACGGTCACCCCTGAGCTGAAAACCTACACCTTCTATCTGGAGGCTGCCACCTTTTCCGACGGCACTCCCCTGACGGTAGAAGATGTGATTACCAGCCTGAATGCCGCCCGGGCCAGCAACTTTTATGCCGGCCGATTCCTCCACATCACAGAAATTCTCCCTTCCGCTGACGGGGGCATTACCATCAATCTGGACACGCCCATGGAAGACCTTCCTCTGCTGCTGGATATTCCCATTGTAAAGACCGCGCAGGTAGATTCCGACCGCCCCTTGGGCACCGGCCCTTATGTCCTCTACACCGCTGCCGGCGGTGAGAGTCTGCGCAGGCGGACCGATTGGTGGTGCAAAGCGGAAATGGCCATTACCGCCGACACCATCACCCTGTTTGCCGCCAATTCCACCACCCATATCCGAGACCAGTTTGAGTTTGCGGATTTGAGCCTTGTTTGCGCCGACCCCGGCTCTGACCGATACGCAGATTACCGGTGCGACTACGAGC
Source organism: Faecousia sp. (assembly GCA_045659325.1). Classification (GTDB taxonomy): domain Bacteria; phylum Bacillota; class Clostridia; order Oscillospirales; family Oscillospiraceae; genus Faecousia. Next base: position 9,970 of record JAZOWQ010000109.1, read on the forward strand.
TGTGGGATTGCGAAAACGGCATTTTCCTGTACCTGACCACCAGCCGCAACAGCGAGGTGTTCTCCAACGACACCCTGCGGATTGCCCTAACCCACGCCATTGACCGGGATATGCTGGTAGAGGACTACTATCGGGGCTTCGCCCGAAGCGCCAGTCTGCCCGCATCCCCGCTGTTCCCCTATTACAGCAAAAATCTGGCAGAACGGTACAGCTATGACAGCATCAAATTTCTGGATGCTGTAAAAAGCACCGGTATGGAAGGCAAAACTGTAGTGCTGCTTGTGAACAGCGACGACAGCCTGCGGCTGCGGGTGGCTCGCGCGATTTCTAAAATGCTCACCGACTGCGGTCTTGTGGTGGAGCTGAAGGCTCTGGGTACGAACGCCTGCACCGAGGCGCTGAAATTCCGGAACTTTGACCTGTATCTGGGGCAGACCAAGCTATCCCCCAATATGGATTTGTCCGCGTTCTTCGCCACCTATGGAGCGCTCAGCTGGGGCGGCGTGAACGATTTGGGCGCTTACGCCCTCAGCCTGCAAGCGCTGGAAAACCACGGCAACTACTTCACCCTCCACAAGCTGGTGATGGATCAGGGCCTGATCTGCCCAATTTTGTTCCGCAGTTATTCCGTTTATGCCATTCGCGGCCTTCTTTCCGACCTGACACCGGCTCGGGATGGCGTATTTTACTATCACACCGGGAAGACATTAGAAAACGCATTAATGTCCTAGATTTTGCCAATTTTGCAGGGTGTACACCATTGTGTATACCCTGCAAATTGCTTATTTCCGGAAATTGGAGAAATCCTTGAATTTTCAAAGGAAATCACTTCTTTTGTTTGCTTGCTTTTCCACGCCTCTTTTTTCGACAAAAGGTTGCAAATCAAGCAAACTTGTGCTACAATACAATAGACTTATAATTGCTATGATTATGCGTATAACCCATTGGTTATCATTCAAAATATATAGAGAGTGAGAATATTGCTATGCAGAACAAAAAGAAACAACTCTCCGGGGCAAAGAGTCTGATTCGCAGTTTGGAAGGTTTTTTGGAAATTCTCATATTGACCGTTGTTTATTATATCACCTGGCGTCGTGGGTATGAAAACGACCTGTTTCCCGCCTATTTCGGCTACGGCAAGTATGTGTTAGCGGGTGTTTATGCCCTTTTGGTGCTGGTGCTATTTTTTGCCTTTGACGGCTTTAAGTTTGGCTATCTCCGGCGGTTTGATGCCCTGCTGAGTCAGTGGATTTCCTTGTTTATTGCCAATTTTATCACCTATTGGCAGCTGTGTCTGATTGCCAATGTGGTAATTACTCCTGTGCCCATGCTGATGCTGATGCTCAGCGGCACCGTGATCGTTCTCGTCTGCGTTATCTTCTACACCTGGCTGTATCACCGGATTTATGTGCCCAAGAATATGGCCATGATTTTAGGCCGGGACGATGCGGTTACCCTGAAATTTAAGATGGAAACCCGTCCCGACAAGTACCATGTTGGTAAGCTGATTTCTGTAGAGGAGGGCTTTGAGAGCATCTGCCAGCAGATTGTAAATTACGATGCGGTTATCATTAACGATGTGCCCGCTCAGATTCGCAACGACATTCTGAAGTTCTGCTACCGCCATCAGATTCGCACCTATGTCACCCCCAAGCTCTCCGATATCATTGTCCGGGGCGCTACCAGCATTACGCTGTTCGACACGCCTCTGTTGCTGGTAAAAGGCAACGGTTTGACCCCCTCTCAACAGCTTTGCAAGCGGATTATGGATTTGGTCATCTGCCTGCCGGTGGCCATTGTGGCTCTCCCGTTTTTGCTGCTGGCACCCTTGGCTATTAAGCTGGAGGACGGCGGTCCCGTGTTCTTCAAGCAAAAGAGAGCCTCCCTGGGAGGCGAGGAATTTGAAATTCTCAAGTTCCGTAGTATGGTTGTGGACGCAGACAAGATCGGCAATCGCTCCGGTGCCACCACCAACGACCCCAGAATCACCAAGGTTGGCAAGTTTATTCGCGCTACCCGTATCGACGAGCTGCCCCAACTGCTGAACATCATTCGCGGCGATATGAGCATTGTCGGCCCCCGTCCTGAGCGTATGGAGAATATGTCCGATTACTGTAAGGATATTCCCGAATTCGATTTCCGCACCAAGGTCAAGGGCGGTCTGACCGGCTTTGCTCAGATTTACGGAAAGTATAACACCTCTCCCTATGACAAGCTCCGTTTGGATTTAATGTATATTGAAAATTACTCCTTCGTTCTGGACATCAAGCTGATTTTGATGACCATTCGCATTATGCTCTCCAAGGACAGCACCGAGGGCTTCGACAAGGTAGAAGAAGCCGAGCATATGAAAGAAGAAGTGCTCCACCAAATGCACGAAGAGCGAGAAAAGGAAGAGGCTGCCGCAGGAGGCAAAAAATAAAGAGGAAGCATTATGAAAAAAGCTGTTTGTATCAGCTGCTCCGACCATTATGACCATCGGCTGCACATTGCAGCCCACTGTCTGCGTGAACGCGGCTACGATACTACCTATATCACCTCTGATTTTGATCACACCCGGAAAGAAAACTTTGTCTGTTCTGTGGAAGGTTGTGTGCAGATTCCTGCCCGGCCCTATCGCAAGAATCTGTCTTTAGACCGGATTCTGTCTCACAGAAACTTTGCCCGGGACGTATTCCGCTATCTGGAAAGTCAACCCCAGCAGCCGGATGTGCTTGTTGTTTTGCTGCCCCCCAATTTTCTGGCCCATTACGGAGCAAAATACAAAAAGCGCCACCCGGAGGTCAAGCTGATCTTTGAGATTTTTGACCTGTGGCCGGAAACCTTCCCCGGCGGTAAAATCAAAAAGCTCCTGGCCCCCGTTTTTAAGGTATGGGCTGCTCTGCGAGACCGCAATTTAGGCAAAGCCGACTTTGTGGTAACGGAGTGCGAAATGTTCCGTCAAAAACTCTGCCTGCCGGACGAAACCTCTAAGACAGTGTGGCTGTGCGCGGACAAATTGTCCTTGGAAGTCCCTCAGCCCCAGCTTAGCGATGACAAGCTGGAACTGTGCTATTTGGGCGCAATTAACAATGTCATCAGCATCCCCGACATTTGCGGTCTTATCAAAGAATTAACCACAAAAAAGCCTGTAACCCTCCACATCATCGGCAAGGGCGAACGGCAGGAGGAATTTATAGAGGAAGCCAAAAAAGCAGGCGCGGAAGTCATCTTCTACGGCGCCGTTTATGACGAGCAGAAGAAACTGGAGATTATGAACCGCTGCCACTTTGGTCTGAACGTTATGAAGACCTCTGTATGCGTGGGTCTGACAATGAAATCGGTGGACTATTTCCGGTTTGGTCTGCCCATCATCAACAACATCCCCAGCGATACCCAAACGCTGGTAGAAAAACAGTGTATTGGTATTCAACTGTCAGACAGCTGCGCTGAGAAAATTGCGGCGCTGACGGACACAGACTGCCTGCAGATGCGCAAAAATGTGCGTCGCGTATTTGAGGAATCCTTCGAACGGTCTGTCATCATCCGGCAATACGAACAGATTCTGGATGCAATACCCGTAGCGAAGGACTAACCGAAAATTTTAGGGAGGAAACCTATGGATATTCTGATTGATGTGGTGATACCTGTTTACAACAGAGCCCACTGCATTGCTGCACTGATTCCGGAACTGGAAAAGCAAACCCTGAAGCAGTTCCGCGCAATCTTTGTAGACGACGGCTCTGCCGACGGCACTGCCGAAGTCCTGGCGGAATGTCTGGAGGGTGCCTCCTTCCCTTACCAAATTCTGCGGAAAGAAAACGGCGGTGCCGCTTCCGCGAGAAACGCAGGAATCCGGGCCGCTACCGCGCCGTGGATTGCCTTTGTGGACAGCGACGACGGATTGCTGCCGGAATATCTCGAATATATGTATCGGGCAGCCACAGAAGCAGACTGCCCTATGTCCATATGCAAATTTGAAGCTACCGTACTGGGCTCCGGAGCCTCCATTCCCACAGCTGGGCCCCTGTCCCACTACACTATAACCGGAGCAGAGTGTATGCGTCGGTATTACACCAGTTGGTTTGGTGTTTACAATCTGCTTCTGCGCCGCGATGTGCAGCAGGAACATAATCTTTTCTTTAACGAGGAATGTTATTATCACGAGGACATCCCTTTTATTAGCAATGTCATTGCCGTAATGGACAAAGTGTCTGTCATTGAGCAGAGCCTCTATGTTTACTACGCCTATGAGGGCTCTCTCAGCCGCAGCCCCCGGTTGGACAAGTTTTACAGTGGCATCGCCTGCTTCGAGGAAATGAAGCAGCGTGTGGATAAAATGGACACCCCTGCCGCAGCTGTCTTTCAGGAGATGGGTGCCGCCAGATACTATGTGGCTACCATGCGAAAAGCAGCTGTTCAAGTAGATTATAAGACCTTCTTAACTTTGGAGAAAAAGGTGGCTTTCAAGCAATATGCCAAACAACTAAACTGTTTGTCCGGTGCCCAACAGCTTGCCGGCCGGTTGCTGTTGCTTTCCAAGCCCCTGTTCTATTTTCTCGTAAGACGGGTTTTTAAGGATTAAAGGTGAATGGATATGACAACTTCTGTTGCTATAGCATTATACAACGGTGAAAGATTCCTGCGTAAGCAACTGGATTCTATCCGGCTGCAAACCAAAGCGCCCGACCAGGTGGTGTTCTGTGACGACGGCTCCGCCGATCACACGGTAGCTTTGGTCCGGGACTACATTCGAGAGCACTCTTTGGGGGACAAATGGTCCTTGGTAATCAACGAGGAAAATCTGGGTTATGCCAGGAATTTCTTTAAAGCTATGTCCCTGTGCCGGACAGACCTGGTATTTCTCGCAGATCAGGACGACATCTGGAAGCTGGATAAAATAGAGCGAATGACAGCTGTCATGGAGGAAAACCCGGACATCTGCCTGCTTAGCTGTAAATTTGAAATTATGGATGCGGAGGACCGGGTTATGCACGGTCTGCTGGCCCGCAAGCAGAAGGAAACCTTTGATCTGAAGCCCGTAACCAACCGGCAGTTGCTCCGGGGTTTTTACTGGCTGGGTATGCTGATGTGCGTACGCAACAGCTTTCTGCAAGAACTGCTGCCGGTGGCAAAGGACCTGCCTGTGGCCCATGACTGGGTGCTTTCCTACTGCGCCGCAGACCGAAAGCAGTTTTTTGAATACAATTATGTGGGTGCTTTCCACCGTCGCCACGGAAATAACGCAGCCCGGGAGGAACACCGCATTACTAAGCTGCTGGATCTACCCAGAAAACTCAGGGAGATCGGCGTCACAAGAAAGCTGTGGGAGGGCCTTGTTCATAGCGGACTTCCCTTTGGTCCGGAGAGCAAGCAGATGCTTGTGGATCGACTGGGTCTGCTGGAGACCCGAGATGCCGTCCTGCGGAAGAAATCTCTTTCCGGGGTGCTGCGCCTTTATCATGTTGACGGCGGCAGATATTTGACCAAGAAAGCCTTGGTATGTGATATTTGGCTGGCAATATTTGGAAAGAATGAGAATGCGCCCACACAGTAGGCGTAGATGTAAAGAGGAACTATTATGAAATGTAACATTCGCAAAGGAATATGGCTTGGGGGAACAGCAGCGGCAGGCTTTCTCGCACTGCTCAGCGGTATGTTTCTGAATCCCGTGAACCATTTCTTGCTGGCGGCCCTGCTGGTAGCCGTGGCTGTGTGCCTTTACTTCCTGCAGGTATTTTTGGTTGCTGACAGGAACTGGTTGGATTTCCGCGCGGTGTTCTCCGGTGTCTGGCTGGGAACGATCGGTTTGGCCGCTCTGCGATTGGCGGAGTACCAGACCCCGTGGGAAAGCAAGACCTGGTTTTTGCTGGCTATTGCCTACCTGATGCTGCAGCTGGGCGTCACATTGGGCCTCGCCGTTGCGCCGGCAGTTTGCGACAAATCCATCGCCTGCGCAAAAAAGTTCAAGCTGGGCAGATTGCAGCTGAAACTGCATCCCAACCGGCTTTTCGGTCTGTGCGTGGTCACAACCTTGATTGGACTTACCTGTTTCAGCATTAATATTGCTATCAAGGGCTTTATCCCTGCCTTTTCCAATATTTACAACGCCTATACCGAATTTTACACCAAGTTTCACGTATTTTCGGTGGCAGCTGTTGGGGTAGCGCCTTTGTGTTACTACTGCATTGCCACCCAGCCTCTGGGCCTGTTTAAGAAGATTATTTTGGGCCTGTGCATTTTCTATTTGGTGTTCGCCTTCCCCATTCTGGCAGTGTCCAGAGGTGTATTCATTGTGGCGGCGCTGGGTTTAGCGGTCTGCGTATACTATCTCCACGGTAAACGGCTGTGGGTGCTGATTCTGAGTATTGCGGTCATCGGCGGTTGCTATATGTTTGCCTCTGAACTGCGTAATTACACAGATGAGCAGATGCAAATTTATTTCCAGCCTGCGCAGATTCAGCTGCCCGGGTCATCCAATACTAAGCCCTCCGAAACCACGGATTCTACCGACGATAGCAGCGACAACGGCTCTGTGGACGATGGCGACGGGACTGCAACACAAACCTTCTCCCTGTCTCCGAAGATGGCCTTTGTATACTCCTATCTCACAGTCAGTCACGACAACTTCAATGAGGCGGTCACTCACACCACAGAGCACACCTGGGGCGCCCGGCAGATGATTCCCTTTAATGTGATTCTACGCAGCCAGCGATTGGAAGATAAAGTGGCAGACGTCACCTTCTATCAGGTATCACCCTTGCTGAATACCATCAATGTGATTGGCGACTTTTTCTATGATTTCGGCACAGTGGGCGTTATCCTGTGTATGCTGCTGTGGTGTGTAATCTTCGGAATCGTACAAGGCTTCTACGAAAGAAGTAAAAATATCTTTATGCTACTCATATTAGGCAACACTATGGTTCCCGTGGCTATGTGCTTCTTCTCCACCTGGTTGAGCAATTTCACCCATTGGATGATATGGGGTGTAGCCCTGCTGCTGGCAATAGCTGCTTATGCAACCCTTTCTCCCCGTAAAAACATAAACGCCTAGATATTACAAAGTAAAGGAGCAACAAAATGAAAGGTATTATCTTGGCCGGAGGCTCCGGCACCCGTCTGTACCCCCTGACTTTGGTTACTTCCAAGCAGCTGCTGCCTGTCTATGACAAGCCTATGATCTACTACCCCATGTCCACCCTGATGCTGGCCGGCATTAAGGACATTCTCATTATCTCCACCCCCACCGATACCCCCCGCTTCAAAGAATTGCTGGGTGACGGCAGCCGGTACGGTGTGAAGTTGAGCTATGCAGTGCAGCCCTCCCCCGACGGACTGGCTCAGGCCTTTATCATCGGAAAGGAATTTGTGGGCGACGACACCTGCGCTATGGTGCTGGGTGACAACATCTTCTACGGCAACGGCTTCAGCGCTATTCTGGCCCGCGCCTGCGAAAATGCGGAAAACGGTCGCGCTACCGTGTTCGGCTACCATGTTCACGACCCCGAGCGGTTTGGTGTCGTGGAATTTGACGAAGAGGGTAAGGCTATCTCCATTGAGGAGAAGCCCGTACATCCCAAGTCCAATTACGCTGTAACCGGCCTGTACTTCTACCCCAAGGGCGTCTCTGCGAGAGCAGAACAGGTCAAACCCTCTGCCCGTGGCGAGCTGGAAATTACCACGCTGAACGATATGTACCTGCAGGACGGCACACTCAGCGTTGAACTACTGGGTCGTGGCTTTGCATGGCTGGATACCGGTACATTCAAGAGCCTTTTGGAGGCTGCCGAGTTTGTGGAAATGAACCAGAGCCGCCAGAATGTGCAGATTTCCGCTCCCGAGGAAATTGCCTATGTAAAGGGCTGGATCAACAAGGAACAGCTCCTGGAAGCTGCTGCCGCCTATGGTAAGTCCCCCTACGGTGAGCATCTGCGCCGGGTTGCAGAAGATAAACTGCGTTTCATTGAAAAACATTAAGGAGATAAGGACTATGACTATTATTGTAACCGGCGGCGCCGGCTTTATCGGCTCTAACTTCGTATTCCATATGCTGGGTAAGTACCCTGACTACCGCATCATCTGTCTGGACAAGCTGACCTATGCTGGCAACCTGTCCACCCTGGCTCCCGTGATGGATAACCCCAAGTTCCGTTTTGTGAAGCTGGACATCTGCGACCGTGAGGGCGTTTACAAGCTGTTCGAGGAAGAAAAGCCCGATATCGTGGTAAACTTTGCTGCAGAGAGCCACGTTGACCGCTCCATTGAGAATCCTGAAGTATTCCTGCAGACCAACATTCTGGGCACCCAGGTGCTGATGGATGCTTGCCGTAAGTACGGCATCACCCGTTATCACCAGGTTTCCACCGACGAGGTTTACGGTGACCTGCCCCTGGATCGTCCCGACCTGTTCTTCACAGAGGAGACCCCCATTCACACCTCCTCCCCCTACTCCTCCTCCAAGGCAGGCGCTGACCTGCTGGTTATGGCTTATCACCGCACCTACGGTCTGCCTGTGACCATCAGCCGCTGCTCCAACAACTACGGCCCCTATCACTTCCCCGAGAAGCTGATCCCCCTGATGATCGCCAACGCTCTGGCTGACAAGCCCCTGCCCGTCTACGGCGAGGGTCTGAACGTGCGCGACTGGCTGTACGTGGAGGACCATTGCAAGGCCATCGATCTGATCATCCACAAGGGCCGCGTGGGCGAGGTCTACAACATCGGCGGTCACAACGAGATGAAGAACATTGATATCGTCAAGATCATCTGCAAAGCATTGGACAAGCCCGAGAGCCTCATCACCTATGTGACCGACCGCAAGGGCCACGATATGCGCTACGCTATCGACCCCACCAAGATCCACAATGAGCTGGGCTGGCTGCCCGAGACGAAGTTGGCTGATGGTTTGGAAAAGACTATTCAGTGGTATTTGGAGAATCGTGAGTGGTGGGAGACCATCATTAGCGGCGAATATCGAGACTATTACGAGAAGATGTATGGAAATCGGTGATTGATCGGTTAAAAAAGGAGTG
>JAZOWQ010000110.1:0-2586 GCA_045659325.1 Faecousia sp.
ACCATCGGACCTCTGGATGTTATGCGTGCTAAGGAGCGTATCGAGGTTCACGCACTGGCTACCTGCGGTACTTTCTCCTCCTGGCAGAGAATGACCTCCCGTCTGTGCACCCACGGCCCCATCACTCCTTACCTGCCCTCCTCCATGCTGCAGACCAAGAAGACTCAGGTCTACATCAGCGAAGAGCTGGCTGCTCCTTTCGAGTGCTGGGAGAAGGTCGGTTACTAATTATTCCTACGGCAAGGGGCCACATCACCGATGTGGCCCCTTTATAGGAGTAACCGTTGATGAAATCATCACTTGAAATTGATGATTTCATCAGCGATTACTCAAAAATCACCCAAAAAGGGGAGGATACCCATATGTATATCGGTGTGGATTTGGGCAGTACCAATCTGAAGGCTGCACTGTATGATGCAGACTTAAACTACATTGCCCAAAAGGGCGCTCCTGTGGAGTATATCCGGCAGGGCGAATTTATCGAATTTGACGCAAAGAAATACATGGATACCTTGGTATCCATCTTGGCGGAATTGATGGCGGAACACCCCTGTCAGGTGAAGCAGATTGCCCTGACCGGTCAGGCAGAATCTCTGATTTGCTTGAATGCAGAGGGCAACCCGGTTCATAATGCCATTTCCTGGATGGATGAGCGTTCTGCAGAGGAATGCGCCATTCTGGAACAGCAGTTTTCTCCCGAAGCCTGCCATCGTATCACCGGTCAGCAGGCTGTGCTGCCCACTTGGCCGGCTACCAAAATCCTTTGGCTGAAGCGCAACAAGCCAGAGGTCTTCTCTAAGGTTGCAACTTATATGCTGCTGAAGGACTATATTGTTTATGGCCTCACCGGCAAGATGCTCCCTGATATGTCCATCGCAACCTTCTCTTTTTACTTTGACATTTACGGGAAATGTTATTGGCAGGAAATGTTGGATGCCATTGGCATCACAGAAAGCCAGTTGCCCCCGCTGACAGAGCCCTGCACCGTAGCAGGCACTGTCACAGCGCAGGTGGCAGCCGCTACCGGCCTGGACTCCGAAACCCGTGTAAATATTGGCACATTGGACCACTTTGCCGGTATGATCGGCACAGGCAACACCGCCCCCGGCGGCATGACCCTGTCCACCGGCACGACTATGGTACTCACCGCTATGGCAGACGGAAAGCCAAACCCGGATTGGGATATGGCCCTTCATTACGGCTTCCTGCCGGATACCTACATTATGCTTCCTGTTATGGAAAGCGGCGGCGTGTGCTTAGACTGGTTCCGTCGTACCTGTATGAATAATATGGACTACGATACTCTGAACGAAGGCTTGCTGGCAGCGCCCGAGACCGGTCTTCTGTTCTTGCCGTATCTGGTTGGTACCAATGCTCCTGAGTTTGACCGGGAGGCAACCGGTGTGTTCTTCGGCCTCCGTCAGGAACATACCAATATCCAAATGGCCAAGGCCGTTATGGAGGGTGTCTGCTTCGTTCTGCGGAAGAATGTGGAGGATATCCTCTCCAAGGGCACCAAAATCTCCAGCATCGTTGCCACCGGCGGCGGCGCAAAGAGTTCTGTTTGGTGTCAGCTGCAGGCGGATATTACCGGTCTGTCGGTAGAAGTGCCGGCTGTAACCGAAGCGGGTTGTCTTGGCGCAGCCATGATTGCTGCGTGGAACGAGGGCCAGTATCCTACATTGGAGGCAGCCGCCAAGGATGTGAAAATGGTCCGCCGTTACCAGCCGAACCCCAGCGAAATGGTAGAACAGAAATACCGTAAGTTTTGTAAGCTTTATAGGGCTGTACTGGAAGTCGCAAGAGCGGAATAAACCGAATATATTAAAAAGCCGCCGATTGGCGGCTTTTTGCGGCCTTGGGGAATAAAAGATGCTTACCTTGTCCATACTCCTTTCTACATTATAATATATAATAAGGAGACTGTTTATGGAAATCAAAGACATTATGACACAAAATGTAGTATCCATTGACCCGGCAGAAAGCGTGGAGGTAGCTGCCCGCACAATGAGCCGCTACAACATTGGCGCCCTGCCTGTGTGTAAGAACGGTAAGTTATGTGGGATGCTCACTGATCGAGATATTGTCACCCGCTGCCTTGCGGCAAACCGGCAGCCTGCCAGTACGCAGGTGCAACAGGTGATGACAGAACAGGTAACCGCAGTGGCGCCTAATATGCAGACCGGCGCAGCGGCACACCTGATGGGTCGCCTCCAAATTCGTCGTTTACCTGTTGTGGAAAACGGAAAACTATGCGGTATGGTGAGCCTGGGAGATATGGCTGTCAGGGAGGAAACAGTGCTGGATGCAGGGGATGTTTTGGCTGATGTAAGCAGCAATATTTCGCCCAGATAATCCTTGAAAAAATTTTTTGAAAAAATGCAAAAAAGTTGTTGACAAAGGGAATATACTGTGCTAGAATAACCAAGCTGTCCGCTTGAGCGGGAGCGATGTACCTTGTAAATTGAATAACGCAAAGACGAACAAACACCTTGGACAATTAATGAATTGTTTAAGTTTCGAGTAAAATCGAATTTAAGCCAACGAAAATTCTTGAGTAAAATTTGCTAGACAAATTTTCTTAAA
>JAZOWQ010000111.1:0-2889 GCA_045659325.1 Faecousia sp.
CTTTTCCTTCTTCCGCCATGCGCCCTTCTCATAAATTGCAATGTTCTCGTTGGCGACCTCTTCTTCTGTCATGGGTGCGGAATCGCTGATGACCAGTCCGTCTACCACGCGGACAATACGGGTGGAGTATTCCTCGGCAAGCTCCGGATTATGAGTGACCATGATGACCAGACGGTCCTTGGCGATTTCCCGAAGAATGTCCATAACCTGCTTGCTGGTTTCTGTGTCCAGTGCTCCGGTGGGTTCGTCCGCCAAAATGATATCCGGATTGTTGACAATGGCCCGGGCAATGGCCACACGCTGCATCTGGCCGCCGGACAACTGGTTGGGTCTTTTGCGCAGTTGGTCGCTCAAGCCCACCTTCTCCAGCGCCTCCTTGGCGCGGATTTTGCGCTCCCGTCTGGAAACGCCGGACAGGGTCAGTGCCAGTTCCACATTCTGCAATACCGTCTGATGGGGAATCAGGTTGTAGCTTTGGAACACGAAGCCCACAGAATGGTTGCGGTAACTGTCCCAATCCCGGTCTTTGAAATTTTTAGTGGAACGGCCGTTGATTACAAGGTCACCGTTTGTGTATTGATCAAGACCGCCGATGATGTTCAGCATGGTGGTCTTACCACAGCCGGACGGGCCGAGGATCGATACAAACTCACTGCTGCGGAACTGCAGATCGATTCCCTTGAGGGCTTCCACCTTTCCGTCACCGGCAGGATACACCTTGGTAATATTTTTAAGCTCCAGCATGAATGGTCACTCCTTTGAGCAAACAAAATATATTTTTTCCATTATAGCAAATACATTCTATCATTGCAATCTAAACTAATTATCAACATAGTATAGAGAAATTGTGAACATTTAGAGCGCGGGATTACGGGACTCGATTTGCATTTTCCCTCCGGATTTATGTCATTGCGAGCCAGTGCGTACACTGGCGTGGCAATTCGCCTCCCCTTGCGCCTTGCGGCGCAGGAGACTACGGGACTCGATTTGCATTTTCGCCAGCGGCGAAAATTAATGTTGCCACCAGTTTTTGAACTGGTGGCCGCAGATGTCCACCGGACATCTGCATCTAAATCGGGTCGAGTCCCGCTCCAATAAAAAATCCCACGCCCCATATGGGGTGTGGGATTTTTTGGTGGAGACTACGGGACTCGAACCTGTGACCTCATGCGTGTGAAGCATGCGCTCTAACCAGCTGAGCTAAGCCTCCATATCGGAACAGGTAAGATTATAACATACTTTAATAAATTGTCAAGTCTGAAGTTCTCGTTTTCCCGGAAAAATCCCTCTTTCTTTTTTTAATAATATGTGTTATGTTATACTTAGACAAAATTTGACAAGGAGCATTGCTATGAAAACTCTTCTTAAACGCATGAGTGCCGGCCTGCTGGCACTGTTTATCGTGATTTCGCTGATGTCCTTTTCTACCTTTGCAGCACCGGCATCCAGCAAAATCTACACCACTCCCACCGGCTATGATGATGCCTCTGATGTTCAGTATGTCAAAAGCAATGTCAGTGGCAAACAGGTCATTTCCAACTGGGGTGCCCGTGGCGAAGACTGTGTTTTCCTCTCTACTTATGCTGAGAATTTCTACACCGGAGAATATACTTTTGCGAATCTCTCCTCTTTGTCCGGTGGCAGTAGCCAGAGTAATGCATCCTCCAGCCAGCTGTACAAGGAACTGCAGGAACTGATGACCTCCAGGCATACTTTTTATACTTATTATGACGGCAACAAAAATGTTCGTGACTACTATAAGTATACTGACTGTGTGAGCAATGACACTTCCGAGGTTGCCCTGCTGTATCGCTGCACGATGGTCAGCAGCAAGTGGGACAGCGGCAATACCTGGAACCAGGAGCATATGTGGCCTCAGAGTAAGCTCAGCAACAGCCAACAGATTGGCGACATTATGCACCTGCGCCCTGCCAATCCCTCTGAAAACAGTTCTCGTGGTAACACCGCTTACGGTGAAGGCTCCAAATATTATAATCCCGGTCCTTCTGTCCGTGGTGACTGCGCCCGTATTGTTTTATACATGTATGTCCGTTGGGGCGTCACCAATAAGATGTGGAGCACCGGTGGTGTCATTGAAAGCATGAACGTGCTGCTGAAATGGATGGAGGAAGACCCCGTTGATACATGGGAAATGGGTCGTAACGATTCTGTGCAATCTATCACCGGCACCCGTAATGTCTTTGTTGACTATCCTGAGCTCGCATGGCTTTTGTTTGGACAGGATGTGCCTGCAGGCATCACCACTCCTTCCGACAACGACGGTGTAACTGCAAATCCCGGTGGCAATACACCCCCCGTAACCCAGCCCCCGGTAACGCAGCCTCCTGTCACCCAGCCTCCTGTGACGCAGCCTCCCGTTACACAACCCCCTGCAACGCAGGCCCCTGTAACCCAGCCGCCCGTATCTCAGCCTTCCGGCGGTACAACTACAACAACACCCCCTGCCTCTCAGCCTGCTGCAAGTGAGGGTCAGCAGACTTCTACTCCCGCTTCTCAGCCCGGTACGAGCGAGGGCCAGCAGGCTTCTACTCCCTCTTCCATCCCCGCTACCAAGCCAGTTCAGCCCACTCCTATGGCTACCAATCCGGTAGCGCCTCCTACCTTACCCAAGGATAACGAGGTCTCCCCGATTCTCATTGTCGGCATCATTCTCGGTGTTCTGGCAGTTGGTGCCGGTGCATATTTCCTGATTACCTACTTTGTTGTAATCAAGCCCAAGCAGAATGCAATAGCAGAAACTCCCGTTCTAAAAACTCCTAACGAACCTACTGAGGCAACGGCAGAAGAAACTCCTACAGAACCGACTGATGAAATTGAATAATCATTAACACAAAATGCCCGGATGCATCGCATCCCGGCATTCTTCTT
>JAZOWQ010000112.1:0-4199 GCA_045659325.1 Faecousia sp.
TGATGAGGATGCCCGTGCTGACCGTACTCCCGGTGAGTTCTATCAGCTGGATATGGAAATGTCCTTTGCCACCCAGGAGGATGTGCTGTCCACCTTGGAAGAGGTGCTGGGCCCCGTGTTCCAGAACTTCGGCAAGTACGAAAGAGTTTCTCCTTGGCCCTGGCGCCATATTCCCTTCAACGAGGCTATGGAGCGCTACGGCTCCGATAAGCCCGACCTGCGTATCGATTTGGAAGTGCAGGACATCACCGCTGAGGTGCAGGGCTGTGAATTTGGCCCCTTCCAGAATGCCACTGTCAAGGCTGTTGCAGTGGATAACTTCACCGAGGGCAGAAAGTGGGTTGATAAGCTGCTGAACGATGTAGAGGTACAGACCGGCAATAAGGCCTGCTGGATTAAGGTTGACGAGAACGGCCAGTTCACCGGCGGTGTTGCTAAGTTCCTCACCGACTATACCGCAGTGCTCACCGAAAAGCTGAACCTGAAGCCCGGTAGCTTCGTCTGTATGGCAGCCGGCAAGAAGACTGCCGCTCAAAAGACCGCTGGTGTTATCCGTACCATGATGGGTCGTCGCATCCCCGGTCACTTCGACGAAAACCAGTACGCAATGTGCTGGATCGTAGACTTCCCTATGTACGAATTGGGCGAGGAGTCCGGCGAACTGGAATTCTGCCACATCCCCTTCTCTATGCCCCAGGGCGGTATGGATGCTCTGCTGGCAGCCGAGGGCGATAACGAAAAGCTGCTGGCCATCAATGCTAACCAGTACGACTTGGTTGTTAACGGTTATGAATCCGCTTCCGGCGCAGTCCGTAACCACGACCCTGAGATCATGGTCAAGGCCTTCCAGATGGTTGGTTTGGGCGAAGAGGATGTGAAGGCCAAGTTCCCCGCGATGTATAACGCCTTCACCTACGGCGCACCTCCCCACGCAGGCGCAGCCCCCGGCATTGACCGGATTGTAATGTTGCTGTGCGGTGAAGAATCCATCCGTGAGGTTATCACCTTCCCTATGAACAAGAATGCGCAGGACGTGATGATGGACGCACCTACCACTGTTTCTCAGAAGCAGCTGGATGATGTGCATATCCTCATCAACGAATCCCACCTGTAAGCATAAAACAAAATCCGCATACACAATGTTGTGTATGCGGATTTTTTGTTGTTTATTTCCGTTTGCGTTTCGGCAGGAACAGGAAGATAGCCGCAGCACCAAGTCCGGCCAGCGTGAGAATCACCGGTAGGGCAGAGGGATCTTCCTCGTCCTCCGGTTGCTGACCGGCAATCCGGATTTCCAGGAACAGGTTATCCATCAGCCGGTTGGTTTCTGCCGGCAGGAACAGATAGCTGTCGCCTTTGTCCAAAATGGACTGGTCGGGATAAATGACATCGCTTTCCGCCAGGTATTCGTCCATATGCTCTCTTGCGCCCTCAATGGGAGAGGCATAGCAGATATAGTCCATATTGGCGCCGGAAATTTCCGGCTCGCACAGGAAGTTAATGAACTTCTCCGCAGCTTCTTTGTTTTCACTGCAGGTGGGGATACACATCGCATCGATGAACAGGTTAAAGCCCTGCTCCTGGGGCAGATAGAACCGCAGGTCGGGGTTTGCGTCCATCATCATCATGCAGTCACCGGCATAGTAGGGGGCAATCCATGCGTTTTCGCCTTCCATAATGCCGTAAATCTGGTCCATAACGTATTGGCGTACCAGCGGATTTTGCTCAGCCAGCTTATTGGCCGCCTGCTTCAGTTCGGCAGGGTCGGTGGTGTTGATGCTGAGGCCCGAAAGCAGTTGCGCAACACCAAAGGCATCCCGGGAGTTATCAAACTGGAGAATCTTGCCTGCGTACTTCTCATTCCACAGCAGCTCCCAACCGGTCACATCTGCCTCGTCCACATACTTGGAGTTATACAGAATACCCACAGTGCCCCAAGTATAGGGAACAGAGTACCTGTTTTCCGGATCATAGGCGGTATTCTTAAAGGAATCTTGCACGAACTGATAATTGGGGATGTTATCAAAATTCAAAGGCAGGAGCATATTCTCCTGAATCAGACGGCCAATCATATAGTCCGAGGGGATAATCACATCCACCGTCAGACCGCCGCCGGCCAGTTTCGCATAGAGGGATTCGTTGGAATCGTAGGTGGTGTAATTTACATCGATGTCCGGGTACTTTTCCTCAAAGGCGGCAATAATGTCCATAGTGCCGTCGCTGCCGTCAGCAATATTCTGACCCCAGTTCATCACATTCAGGGTGATTTTATCCTGACGGGTGGACAGAATCAGCCAGCCACAGCCAAACAGAATCGCAACAGCGCACACGCCTGCGCATACTCTGCGGAACATTTTCTGTCCGCTGGTAAGGGATTTCGCCTGCTTGGCGATTTTCTTCCGGTCGGCGCGAATCTGCAGCAGGTTCATGGTTACCATCAGCACGAAAATTAGCAAAAACAGCAGGGTAAACATGGCGTAAACCCGGGGCTGCATAGGCTTTTTGGTATAGGAGTAAATCTCTACAGGCAGGGTGAGGAATCCGTTGCCGGACACAAAGTAGCTGATTACGAAATCGTCCAGACTCATAGTGAACGCCATAATGGCGCCGGATACGATGCCAGGCATAATTTCGTGAATGGTTACCTTGAAGAAGGACTGCAAAGGTGTGCAGCCCAAGTCCATAGCCGCATCCTGCAAAGCCGGATTCATCTGCTTCAATTTCGGCATCACATTCAAAATGACGTAGGGCAGATTAAAGGTGATGTGGGCAATCAGCAGTGTCCAGAAATTGAGACTTTCTTTTTGGTGCAGCAGGGTAGAACCTACAAACACGAAAAGCAGCGACAGGGAAATACCGGTTACAATATCCGGGTTGGTCATGGGAATGTTGGTCAGTCCCATAACCGTCTTTCGCAGTTTGGGATTCAGGTTGTGAATACCCACCGCGGAAAGCGTACCAAAGGCGGTGGCAACCGCCGTGGAAATAATGGAAATCAGCAGGGAGTTACCCAGCAGCGCCAGCAAATCCTCGTCTTGGAACAGCGCCTTATACTGGTCCAGGGTGAAGCTTTCAAAGATAGTCAAGTCCTTGCCTGTGTTAAAGGAGGCCACCACCAAAACCAGCATGGGGATATAGAGAAATGCAAAAATTAGAACAGTCAGAACGCGATTTGCTTTTTTCATACCAGCACACCGCCTTCCTCGTCCTCACCGCCAAAGCGGTTCATAATGCCAGTGCAAACCAGTACCATCAGCATTAGAAGTAAGCTCAGCGCAGCGCCCATGTTGGGGTTGTTACTGGTCTTAAACTGCTTTTCGATGACATCACCGATGAGCATTGTTTCTGCGCCGCCCAGCTTCTGAGAGATGTAGAAGGTGGAAACTGCCGGTACAAATACCATGGTAATGCCGGAGAGAATGCCGGGCATACTCAGGGGTAGCACCACACGGCTGAATACCTGATAGCCGTTACAGCCCAAGTCCTCCGCTGCCTCAATGAGCCGGTTGTCAATTTTGACAATCACTGCGTAAAGGGGCAGAATCATATAGGGCAGATAGTTATACACCATACCCAAAATCACCGCGCCGGAAGTGCCGATGATTTCCACCGTGCCGATGCCCAATTTACCCAGCAGCACATTGATAATGCCGTTGGTCTCCAAAAGACCGACCCAAGCCAGTGTCCGGAGCAAAAAGCTCATACACATCGGCAGCATCACCAGCATATACAGAATTTTCTGCATAACAGGGGAGCGGTGGGCGATGAAATAGGCCACCGGGTAACCCAGCAGCAGGCAAATGATTGCCGATACCACAGAGTACCACACGGAAGTGCCCAGAGTGGGCAGGAACAACCCCAAATCACGGAGGTTGTTCAGGGTAAACGCACCGGTGTCCGGGTCAGTGAGGGCATAGTAGCCCATCACACCCAGAGGGATCAGGGTGAACAGGAGCATCCAAAGGATGTACGGACCGCTCAAAAGAATGGACTTATTCTTCTTCATCGTCTGCATCCTCCGTCAGCTCGTCGTACTCAGCGGAGTAGGAGCTGTAGTCACCGAACATACCGGAGTATTCACTCTTGTGCATAATGTGGATGTCCTCGGGATTCAGGCGGATGCCCACCGTCTCACCCTCACCGTGGTAATCGGTGGTCTGAATCAGCCACTTAAAGCCACGGAAGTCCACAATAATATC
>JAZOWQ010000113.1:0-12511 GCA_045659325.1 Faecousia sp.
ACAAGCAAAACTTTCTTGCATTGCAAAAATACTGTGGTATAATACCATCATAATCCCGAAAGGAGCAGCCATGGACCGAAGTAACATTGACAAAATTGCCCAAACTACAGACGACCGGGTGCTCCTTGCCAAGGTTTGGGACAAAATAAACGCAGGTATCCGTAAGAACATCCCATCAAACACCTGCTTTTTATCCCTCCGGGAACTGGATATGACAAACTACCTGTTTGGACAAGCTGAAGGGTTATACGCCTTTGGCGGTTATGCTGATGCAGAACGGAAGCTATTGGTGTACCTGCCGGATTATTTGGGTGAGGATTCTTTATATGAAGAAGACTCCCCGGTTGTCTGCCTGCGGGCGAGCTTCTATGAGGGGGATACCCCTACCCACCGGGATTTCCTGGGTGCATTGATGGGCGCCGGTATCGCAAGAGAAACTGTGGGTGACATTTGCGTGGGCAAAGGATATTGCGACTTCTTTGTCACCAGCGAAATTGCCCCCTATATTCAGCAGAACTTCTCCTCCGCCGGACGAACTAAGGTCCGTTTGCAAAGAATTCCGCTGACAGATGCCGCAATTCCCCAACCGGAAACCAGAGAAATTCGTGATACGGTATCGTCCTTGCGGTTGGATTGCATCCTTTCCGCAGGCTTTCGGGTGGGCAGAAGTGCAGCTGCGGGATACATCACTGCAGGTAAAGTAGCCATTGACGGTCTGCCCTGTGAAAAGCCGGACAAGGCTATTGAAGAGGGAGTAAAAATTTCTGTTCGGGGATTGGGAAAAATACAGTTAACAAATGTAGGTGGAAAAACCAAAAAAGGCCGAATTTCCATTACAATCAATCGCTATATATGAGGTGTCTAATATGAACATGGATGAAGTGATCAAGCGCATTAATGAACTTGCCGCCAAGGCAAAAAAAGAAGGACTAAACCAGGAAGAACTTGCAGAGCGTGATAAGCTCCGCAGAATCTACATTGATTCTGTCAAAGCAAGTCTCACCGGACAGCTGGATAACACTTACCTTGTCCGTCCAGACGGCACAAAGGAAAAACTGAACAAAAAAGGGTCATAAAAAAACGGAGGTGCATCGGCACCTCCGTTTTTTGTGTTAAATTAGATCAGGCACAGAACCAGCGTCAGGACAATCCAAACCAGCGCAATCCACTTGGTAGCAGATGCCAGCTTCTTATCCAAACCGCCCATACCGCTCTTGTTCATATAGGAATCAGAGTTACCGGACAGCGCGCCGGACAGGCCGGATTCCTTACCGGACTGGAACAGGACCACCACAATCAATGCCACACTGGCAATCACTTCCAGAACAGTTAAAATAATCTTAACAACATCCATTTTCGTAACCTCCCTCCACTTACGGGTCATATGGGTATCCCGAATAATCGGGTTTTACATCAATCCCGGCAAGTATAACACACAAATCAGAGAATTGCAAGCTATTTTCCGTACTTTTTTACTTTGTTACCCAATTTCCGGTTGCCAGGCAGTTTAGATAGGCGTTGATGAAGGGGTCCAGTGCGCCATCCATAACAGCATTGACATTGGAAGTCTCGCAGCCGGTGCGGGTATCCTTCACCAAAGTATAGGGCATAAAGACATAGTTACGAATCTGGCTACCCCATTCAATTTTCTTCTGCACGCCCTTAATGTCAGAAATTTTCTCCAGGTGCTCACGCTCCCGGATCTCCACCAGCTTACTGCGCAGCATACGCAAGCAGGTTTCCTTATTCTGGAATTGGCTGCGCTCGGTCTGGCAGGACACAACAATACCGGATTTATGAATCAGACGCACGGCAGAGGAGGTCTTGTTGATATGCTGACCGCCTGCGCCAGAGGAACGGAACACCTGCATTTCATAGTCTTCCGCCTTGATCTCAAAGTCTTCGCTGTCATCTTCGATTTCGGGAATCACTTCGATAGCAGCAAAAGAAGTCTGCCGACGGGCATTGGCATCAAAGGGAGATACGCGCACCAGTCGGTGAACACCGTTCTCACCCTTTAAGAAACCATACGCATTTTCACCCTCAATGACAATATCCGCGGATTTCAGGCCGGCTTCTTCACCTTCCTGATAGTCCATAATCTTATAGGTGAAGCCGTGGGCCTCTGCCCAACGGGTATACATGCGGTAGAGCATCTGACACCAGTCCTGGGCCTCGGTGCCACCGGCGCCTGCCTGGAAGCTGACAAGGGCATTATTCCGGTCATAATTACCGGTAAGCAAAGTCTGCAGGCGACAGGTTTCCATATCTGCGGTGAGCTTTTCAAAGCCTTCCTTCAACTCAGGAAGCATAGAATCGTCGTCCAACTCTGCGGCCATTTCACAAATGGTAATCAAATCGTCCCAAAGGGCGTTCATCTGCTTGTACTTCTCCAGCTTGTTTTCACAGCTTTTGGCCTTCATCACAATCTGCTGGCTCTTTTCCGGGTTGTCCCAAAAGCCGGGTGCCTCCTGCATAGCATGCAGGCGTTCCAACTCGTTTTGCAGGCCCTCAACATTCAGAGAATCCGCAAGTCCATCCAATGCAGGCTTGACCTCATTCAATTTTTGCTTATAGCTATCGAACTCAATGTTCATGGGTTTTATACCCTCATTTCCTTTAATTTGACATTTCGATTTATTATATCCCAAATCCGCGTTTCTGTAAAGAGGAAAAATAAAAACCAGGCAATACTGCCCGGTTTTCGTCATCTTTCGCTGGGACCGCCTGCATCCTCATCAAACAGCAAATCCTCTAAATCCACATTCGGATCGTTACACTCTCTCATTTTCCTCACTCCTTCCTGCACCGAAAACACAGTATATGGGAATACAGCCCAAAATCCTGCTGAATCCTGCGGTTGACAACAATTTTGTTTTCCGCTACAATATTCCAGTATATGCGCCAGTAGCTCAGTTGGATAGAGCGTCCGCCTCCTAAGCGGAAGGTCGGGGATTCAAGTTCCTTCTGGCGTGCCAAAAAGCCTGCTCCCACAAGAGCAGGCTTTTTCGATTTTCAATTATTCCAAGAACTCCCTGCTTATCGTTGACTTTTACAGTTTGGAAATCTATAATGGGATTGGTAACAGATGCCACACCGGCTTTACCTTGGAGGCAAGCGTAATGATTACAGAATTAATCAAAG
This sequence comes from Faecousia sp., assembly GCA_045659325.1. Lineage (GTDB taxonomy): Bacteria > Bacillota > Clostridia > Oscillospirales > Oscillospiraceae > Faecousia. The sequence goes on from JAZOWQ010000113.1 coordinate 3,145, forward strand.
AAAGACAGCTACCGGAATTCCACAGCAGGGAGGAAATGCTTGATTTGCTGCTGAAAAAGGAATACGGCTATTTCCCCGATGTCCCCTATGAAATCTCCGTTTCCGACCCGGTGAATATTGAAAAAAGATACTGCGACGGCAAGGTTTGCTATTCCCGTGTGAACATGACTGTTACCACTGAGTTTGGTTCCCACACCTTTCCCATTCGCAGAATTCTTCACACCGACGGCTCTGTAAATCCGTTCTTTGTGTATTTGGGCTTTGGCACTGCTGTTCCCAATAGAAGCTATCCCACCGAGGAAGTGGCAGATAGCAATTTTGATGTGCTGACCATTGATTATCAGGAAGTCACCAAGGACAATCGTGACTTTACTGACGGTCTGCCTGGTATCTTCCTGCCCAACGGTCGGGAAAAAGACACCGATTGCGGCAAGATTATGTACTGGGTCTGGGCCGCTATGCGAGTGATGGACTACGCTCAGACCTTGGATTGTTTGGACAAGTGTCAGGGTGCTGTTTTAGGACACTCCCGTCTGGGTAAGACCGCACTTCTGACCGGTGCGCTGGATGAGCGATTCCGTTATGTCTTCTCCAACGGCTCCGGAGGCAGCGGTGCTGCCCTCACCAGAGGGAACTCCGGTCTGCCCTTCATTTGGACATTGCATACTGACAAGGAGACACTGTTTGATTACGAGCCTGAGTGGAACACCGGTGAGACCATCCGTGATGTGATGAAGCAGTTCCCCTACTGGTTCTGCAAACACTACGAACAATATGCAGTTACCAATATCCCTGAAGATTTTGATCAGCACTTTCTGGTTGCCTCTGTGGCACCTCGATTTGTTTATGTTGGTTCTGGCAACAAGGACCTGTGGGCTGACCCAACTTCCGAGTTCCTTTCCGCCGCTGCCGCTTCTGCCTACTACGAGAAGATGGGTCTTACCGGATTGGTACATAATGACAAGTTGCCTGAGCCTGAGGAAGTATTTCACGAAGGTCGGGTTGGCTATCACGCCCGTCAAGGCTACCATTTTCTCTCCCGCCACGACTGGCAGAAATATATGGCCTACATTCGTAAGCATCAGTTTGATAAATTATAAAATCAAAACCCGGAATCTAAAAAGATTCCGGGTTTTCTTTCTAAAATAAGGACTGGGTGTCGGGTTTTAGTTCTGCCAAACTCGCAAGCTGTGTTAAGCCAATCAGCTTAGCACCCCGTTGGGCCAGCTCTGTTGCGGCAGGACTACCGTCGTCGAAGCAGAACACGGGGCTCCAGTTTTTCTGCAGATTTTTTACTGTTCCGTCCCATGTGCCACCTGTACCCAAGTCGCTTTGAGCTACCAAGGTGATATAGCCTAAAGAGTGGATTACTCTATTTCGGCTCAATGCTCTCTGCACTGTGAAATCACCATCAAATACATCTTCACTCAGATAGAGAATATTTTCTCGGGGTTTATGGTTTTCCAATGAATCGGCAACAACAGCTATCACCTTGCCACCTGCTTCCAGGCAGGCCTCCTGCGCTGTTTGGTCGGCGCCACGGGCATTGCCGGATACAAGGGTATACCCCTGCCGCGCCACTTCTCTGCCGGCAAACTCCGCAAATTTACGGTTGGATTCGTGCAGTTCACGACTGCCCACCAAGGCGACCGTTTGTGTATTCAGCAGGGATATATTTCCTTTTGCCCACAGGCAGCCAGGCGCATCCAGGCCCAGTCTTTTCCGCACTGCCAAGGGATAGTTCTGACTGATCCGACTGATGGGTACACAGCCTTGACCATTTCCTTTCTGCAGATATTTATCAAGCAGTTCACCATCCGATAAAAGGCTAATCATCCTCTGCGCTGTCAGATGGTCATACCCTAAGGCAAGCAAATCAGTCTCTGTCAGTTCCCGGGAATCTGCAGGCTTGTACATTTGGGCAACGCGCTCCGCCAGGGTTCTGAACTGAGCCACTGTTAAAGGCTTGCGTTCCGGGTTTCCCAATTGACCGGTCAGCAGCAAAAAGCCGCGTTCTTTGTTGTTCATCGATATTTTTTCTTTACCACAGGCGCCTTGACCTCTTCCTCAGTCAGGCTGCCATCGGCGCCTAAAAGCATAGGACGGATGTTATACTGGGAAAACTTGGCGATTTCGTCCAGCTTTGCCTTTTCAGGAAAGTTACCAATGATAGACCAAGCTACACCTTTGCGCTTGGCTCTACCCGTTCTGCCGATCCGGTGAACATAGTATTCGTTCTCCTCCGGCACATCGAAGTTGATAACACAATCCACATCGTCCACATCAATGCCACGGGATGCTACATCGGTGGCAATCAGGACAGCAAGCTTTCCATCCCGATACCGCTGCATAGTCTTTTCCCGCTGGCTTTGGCGGATATCGCCGTGAATGCAATCACAATCCAGTCCTGCCCGCTGGAAGTCATCGGAAAGCCTTTGACACATATGCTTGGTATTGCAGAAAATCATCACCCGTTCATAGCCTTGGGTACGAATCAGCCGCAGGGTTGTTTCCGCCTTCTCCAAGGCAGAGACGGTGATGCTGTACTGGTCAATATCCGGACGGTCTTCCTGCTTAGGCTGGACGGTTATCTCCACCTCGTCCCGCTGATACATCCAGGAGACGGTCATAACTTCTTGAGAAATGGTGGCGGAGAACAGGCCCAGATTCTTGCGATTTTTCACCTTTTCAATAATTTTGGTAACATCCTTGAAAAAGCCCATATCCAGCATACGATCTGCTTCATCCAGCACCACGGTCTGAATTTTATCCAGACGGATATTTTTTCGGTTATAGTGGTCCATCAGACGGCCAGGGGTCGCCACTACAATCTGGGGCTTCTTCTCCAGCTGTTTCGCCTGCCCTACAATGCCTGCGCCGCCGTAGAGAACCGCCACACGAATGCCCTGATAATAAGTGAGCAAACCACGGAGTTCGTCACCGATTTGGATTGCCAATTCCCGGGTGGGCGCCAGAATCAAGCCCTGCACGTCGGTACAATCCACATCGATATGCTCAATCATAGGAATGCCAAAGGCAAAAGTCTTACCTGTTCCCGTGGGCGCTTTGGCAATGACATCCTTCCACTGCATAAATTCGGGAATTGCCTTTGCCTGAATGGTGGTAGGATAGCCGTAGCCCTTCTTTTCAAGTGCTTTCAGCATTGCCTCCGAGAGGCCCAAATCCCGAAAAGTCAATAATTCTTCCATGCTTTTTCGTCCTTTATAATCCTTTTGTTTTATTTATTTTAACAGATTTTTCGTTTCTTTGCAACCGGTCTGCACCCTTTTTCGATACCTGGGTCATTTTTTTAGATTTCAATGGACAAATGCAATATAATATGATATATTGTATGTTGATATTTTATAGCAAAAAAGACGCAAAGGAGTTTGCAAAAATGGGCAAGCTAATTGTAATTGAAGGTACAGACGGCTCGGGAAAATCCACCCAGTTTCGTATGATGTCCGAGCATTTGGAAAAGGACGGAATTGGATTTAAGCATTTGGTTTTCCCCCGGTATAAAGAGGAAAGCTCCGCGCTGATTCGTATGTATTTGGGCGGTCAGTTTGGCTCTAAGCCTGCGGATGTAAACGCCTATGCTGCATCCTCCTTCTATGCTGTGGATAGATTCGCCTCCTACAAAATGGATTGGGGTCAGTGGTATGAAGACGGCGGTTTGGTATTATCGGACCGATACACCACCTCCAATGCCGTGCATCAGACATCCAAAGTGCCGGAAGAAAGTCGGGAAGATTTTCTGCACTGGCTGTATGATTTCGAGTATGCCAAGCTGGGTCTGCCCAAGCCGGACTTGGTAATCTATCTGGATGTGCCCACCGATTTCACAGAGAAGCTGCTCCGTCATCGGGAGGCCGATACCAACACCACGGCGGATATCCACGAGCAGGATATGGCATATCTGGCAACCTGCCGGAATACCGGACGGAATGCCGCCGCATATTACGGCTGGACTGTTATTAACTGTGTAAAAGACGGCGCTATGCGTTCTATTGAAGATATTCATAATGAAATCTACCGCCATGTTACCCGGTGTATAGAGGAATAGGCTATGGTATATGTACTATTAGGAACAGGCTTTGAGGAAGTAGAAGCCATCGCCCCCATTGATCTGATGCGTCGAGCTGGTATCTCTGTCTTGACTGTGGGCATTACCGGCAAAACCGTTTACGGCGGTCACAACATCGGTATTGAGGCAGATATCACGCTGGATGAGATGGATTTGACAAATTTAGAAATGATTGTCCTTCCGGGCGGTCTGGGTGGTGTTGCATCGGCAAGAGCCAGTCAGAGTGCTTTAGACGCACTGCGTTTTGCGTGGGAAAACGGCAAGTTTGTGGCCGCCATCTGCGCAGGACCTACCGTGCTTGCAGACCTGCACATCACTGACGGAAAGCAGGCCACCTGCTATCCCGGCTGCGAAAGCGGTATGGGCAGCGCAAACATGATTCCCGGCGTTCCCTGTGTAAGAGATGGGAATCTAATTACCGGAACTTCTGCCGGCTGCGCAATTCCCTTTGCTCTCGCATTAATTGAGGCATTAAAAGGACCTGAAGCCGCCATGGCAATCGCACAGCAGATTGTCATCGGCTGATTGGAGGCTATATATGGACAACAACAAAAACAACCGGCTTACAGATGAAAACCAGCAGTGGCTGGATAATCTGCTGAATGCGCCGGATTCTCAGGAGGTTGGCGCCGGTGAGCTGGCAAAGCAATTTGCTAAACCGGAGGAAACGCCGGAGAAGATTTCCGAAGAAGAACAAGCTATTCTTGAAGCAGAGGCCCTTGTGGCTGATCAGGAATCTCTCGCAGAGATTGACGACGAAGATCTGGAAAAGATCCTCTCGGAGGATTGGCTGAGCGAGCCTACAATAGAAGCACAGAATCCAGAAGAGGAATCCACGCCTGCAAAAGCTGAGGAAGTAGTCTCTGTGGAGGAAACCGCCGAAGCTGATGTGGTTACAGAACAATCCCCTCGTCGCAGACGGAAAAACGAGGTTGAGAAAAAGCGTCGTCCCAAGCGGACCGATGGTTATGGTCTGTTGGGTATTCCTCACATTCTTTCCACCGTCATTTGGGTTGCTCTGATTCTTGCCATCGGTGTGTCTTTGGGCCGCGTGCTGTGGGTTTGTTGCGCAGATATGATGGCCTTTGGTAAAGAACCGCAGACTGTATCCATTACCATCACCAATGAGGATACTGTAGAATCCATTGCCAAGAAGCTGAACAATGCTAACCTGATTAAATATCCTAAACTGTTTAAGATGTTTATCAACCTCACCGGTAAGGATGACGACATCGGCGTAGGTACCTTTACTTTGAATTCCCAATTTGACTACAACGCAATGGTGAACGCAATGTATTCCAACACCTCCCGAAGAGAGGTTGTGGACATTATGTTCCCGGAAGGCTATAACTGCGCCCAGATTTTCAAGCTTCTTGAAGAGAAGAAAGTCTGTTCTGTTGCTGAGTTAGAGGAATATGCAGCCAATGGCGAGCTTTCTGAATATTGGTTCTTAGAGGGCGTTGCCCGGGGAGATAAATATTGTCTGGAAGGCTATATGGCACCGGATACCTACAAATTCTACACCGGAGACAGCCCCCGACGGGTTATCGAGAAATTCCTGGACGAATTTGAATCCCGTTTCACAGACAAGATGAAGGAAGATTTCCAAACCATTCAACAGCAGTATGCCAACCGGCTGAAGGCCAACGGCTTCAGCGCCGCTTATGTTCAGGACAACACCCTGACCCTGCATCAGGTAGTGACCCTTGCATCCGTGGTGCAGAAGGAAACCTCTTCTGATAGCGAATGCTATGATATCGCATCCGTATTCTACAATCGACTGGTCAATCCCAACATCCAGTCCTTGGGTGCTGACGCAACGGTATACTACGCAATTGGCGACTATTTCGGCGAAACCGATGAATTGACTGCCGAGCACTTAAACACCGACAGTCCCTATAACACCCGTAAAAACAAGGGTATTCCTCCCGGACCCATCTGCAATATGGGTGTTCAGGCGCTGTATGCCGCTCTGGAGCCTAATGACACCAACTATCACTACTTTGTATATGACAGAAGCAAGTATGCCCACCGTTTTGCCGTTACCGAACGGGAGCATTTAAACAACGTGAACGAATTGATGGGGTAACCAATGGCAAAACTTGAATTACTGAGTCCTGCCGGGGATATGGAACGACTGAAAATGTCCGTTTTGTATGGGGCTGATGCTGTTTACCTGGCAGGCACCGATTTTGGTATGCGCTCCTTTGCGGGTAATTTTACCCCGGAGGAGCTCCCCAAGGCTGTGGCATTCGCCCACGACCACGGGGTTAAAGTGCATGTCACCGTCAACACAATGCCTCGCAACGACGAAATAGCCAACCTCCCCCCCTATCTGGAACAACTTCAGGATGCAGGGGTTGATGCGCTGATTGTTGCAGATATGGGTGCATTTATGTTGGCGGGCAAATATGCCCCAAAATGTCAGCGTCACATCTCCACCCAACAGTCTATTGCCAATTACGAGTGTGCTCAGGCTTGGTATGACTTAGGCGCGCAGCGGGTTGTCTTAGCAAGAGAACTGAACTTGGATGAGATTCGCACCATTCGAGAGAAGACATCCAAGGAACTGGAAATTGAGACCTTCGGCCACGGCGCTATGTGCGTCAGCTATTCCGGCAGATGCCTGCTCAGCAACTATATGACCGGCCGGGACTCCAACCGGGGCGCCTGTGCCCAGCCCTGCCGCTACCAGTATGCGCTGATGGAAGAAAAGCGCCCGGGCGAGTACTTCCCTGTTTTCGAGGATGAAAAAGGCACATACATTATGAACTCCCGGGATATGTGCACTATCGACCACTTAAAGGATTTAACGGATGTCGGCATTGACTGCATTAAAATCGAAGGTCGGGCAAAATCCGCTTACTATGCTGCCATTGTCACCGGTGCGTATCGCCATGCAATTGACGATATAGTTGCCGGACGGGAGATTGACCCTGTATGGCGGGACGAGGTGGAGCATGTAAGCCATCGATACTACTCCACCGGCTTCTACTACGGTTATCCCGGACAGTACACAGAGCACTCCCGTTACATACGGCAGTGGCAGATTTGCGCCATTGTGGAGAGCTGTGATGAAAACGGTCTTGCCCTTTGCAGTCTTCGGAACAAGTTCTCCAAGGGAGACGCCTTAGAAGTCGTAGGTCCGGATATACGCCCCTTCGCTATCGTAGCTGAGTCAATGCAGACCGTTGACGGTGAAGCACTGGATGAGCCGAGAACGCCTCAGATGCGTTTTCTTCTGCAGCTGCCTAAGCCGGTTCCGGCTATGAGTATTCTCCGCAGAAATGTGGACCTATCCCCCAAATAGCAAACAGGACGCATTAAAATAATGCGTCCTGTTTTTATTATTTCTGCGGGGTTTCCTGTCTGTTTTTGGCTGTACCGTGGGGGATATGTTTCCAAGTTTTCGGCTTGGCAAACAATGCCCAAAAATGCAACGGATACCAGGATGCCAGATATACAGGGTACATTAAAATGGCTTTCCACTGTTTTCTCGGGTCCCGCTTGGCTGTCAGGCTTAGGAAAAAGCCCATTACAATACCACCAGCTACAAAGCCTGCCAAGGAATACAGAAGTGTATTGACAGCTGACAGCAATGGCATTTTCATTGCACCGTAAGCCACAGGAATCAATGCTATCAGCTGGGCATAAATCATATTGATATGACCCATCAAATCCAGCCGCAGCCAACTAGGTGCGCAGAACAATAGTTTTGCCGTATAACGGTTTGCTACACTTTGAACACCGGCGCTCCAACGGCGTCTTTGCCGCATAGATACTACGAAAGAGAGGGGTTCTTCATCATAGGTAAGGGCATCGGGTACATAATAGACCTTCTCCCCTATAAGCGCGCTTTGTACAGCAAATTCAATGTCCTCTGTGAGAGTCTTAGTGTTCCAGCCGCCCATTTTTTGCAAAAGGGCGTCTGTCACCATAAAGCCGGTGCCAATCAGTTTGGCGCTCAGAGGAAACCGCATTCTGGCTTTACTGTGAAGTAGATTCAGACTCTGAAAATACAAATCATATCCGCCGGAAACCCAGTTATCATAAGGATTCAAGGCGCACTGGCGGCTCTTAGCCACCTTGGCCCCGGCGCAGATGGCATCATTCATACGGGCCAAAAACTGGTCATCCACCACATTATCTGCGTCAAAAACACAATAGGCATCATACTGCCCCTGCAAACTACCCAGTATTTGATGTAATACTTCGCCTTTTGTGGATACCGGTGCGGTGCAGCGCAGGATTTTTGCGCCAGCTCTCAGAGCCGCACCCTCGGTATCGTCGGTGCAGTTATTGGGAATCACAAATATATCAAAAAGCTCTGCGGGGTACTTCTGCGCCTGCAGACTTTTAATGATCACAGCAATTACATTCTCCTCGTTCCGGGCCGGAAGCAACACCGCAAACTTGTTCTTGGCGGGAGCAACAGGATATTTTCTCTTAGGTAGCAAACAGAAAATGCTCATAACTGTCGTATAGCCCACCAAAATCTTTGCAATCCAGCCAAGCACTTCAATTGCGACATCTAACATACTGCACCTCCTTTCATATGTACGCCATTATACCTCTTTTTCCCCAAAAAGGAAAGAGGAAAATGCAAAAATAATCTTTGCATTGGTTTTTATATTTGGGTAAATCCTTTTTATCAATACACCAATATCACGCTTTTGAAAACGAAAAAGCAGGGTCAGGCGATTGCCCGACCCTGTTTTTGATTGGTTAGATTATTTGCCCAGATTCTTCTTTGCCTTGCGGACAGCCATAATACGGTTCATCTCGTTGAACACGATCATATAGCCCTCGTCCACGCCCATACCGGGCTTAGCCAGAATCTGCACAGGCTGGGTAGCCATAGCGCAATGGACACAGACCTGAGCGCTGCGGTCGGTCTCGTTACAAGTACCGCCCTGGTATGCGCCGATGCCCTTTTCCTTACAGTACAGAACAGCCTCAATGGTGTTGTTGATGCCGCCCAGGTCAGGGGTCTTAATCTGCACCATGTGGCCGGCCTTATTGTCAGCAAACAGCTTGATGTCCTCCAGCGTGTTGCACCATTCGTCAGCAACCAGCTCAACATCACAGCCGCGAGCGTCCAACTCAGCGGCCAGGGCAGCCAAAGCCTTCATCTGAGTGGGAACGTCTACATCGCAGTCCATAGGACCTTCGATACGCAGGTGGAAGGGCTTTGCGATCTCGCCCAACTTTTCAATGTAATCAGCCATAGCCTTGTAGTTATCATTGCCGAATGCAGCGCCGATGGTGCCGTAAACGTCG
>JAZOWQ010000114.1:0-3572 GCA_045659325.1 Faecousia sp.
GTTAAGGAACTGTCCGAGAAGTACGGCATGGAGGCTGAGGTTATCAACCTGCACTCCCTGGCTCCTCTGGATTACACCGAGATCGTTAAGTCTGTCCGTAAGACCGGTCGTGTTGTGCTGGTATCCGATGCCTGCGCTCGTGGCAGCTTCATGAACGATGTTGCCCGTAACATCACCGAGCTGTGCTTCGACGATCTGGATGCACCTCCCGTTGTGATCGGTGCTAAGAACTGGATCACACCTCCCTTCGAGTTCGACGAATACTTCTTCCCCCAGGCAAACTGGATTCTGGACGCTATCAACGACAAGCTGGTTCCGCTTAGTGGTCATGTGTCCACCACCGGCTGCACTGAGGCTGAGCATATCCGCCGCGCTAAGGAAGGCGTGTAAGACCATATGGAGATACAACGCACGGCCAATGCCGGTGTCTTGCTGACAATGGACGGTGTGTCCATCCTGCTGGATGGCTTGGCAGACAGGGTAGAAGGGTATCTTCCCACACCTGCCTCTATTGCCAACTGCCTGCTGGATTATCCGCCGGATATTCTGGTGTTTACCCATTACCATCCGGACCATTGTAGCGAAGCGTTGCTTCTCCCATACCGCAAACAGAATCTCCGGCCCATTTATGGGCCGGAGTCACTGCATTCGGGCGGTATAGCTTTGGGAGATGTGACCATCACATCGGTGGAAAGTCGCCATTTGGGTAAGACAGAGCCGGGCTTGCAGCATGTGAGCTACATCATTCAGGGAAGTAAGTGTATTTGGTTTATGGGCGATGCAGCACCTTTGCAGTGGAAAAACCGCATAGATTTACCCAAACCGGATGTGCTGATTGCTCCCTATGCCTATGGCAACACCAAGGCCGTATGGGATATGACCTGCAGTCTGGCAAAGAATGTTGTGCTTCTGCACCTGCCGGACAGGGATCAGGACTTGTACCACCTGTGGGAGGGCGTGGATGCAACCACAGCAGCCAATCATTCTGCCAATCTTTGGATTCCCCAAATGGGAGAAACCATTACCATTGCATAAAGAAACACCCGGTCATTGACCGGGTGTTTTCTTATTTATAATAGTTGCAGGTGAGCAGCAGGTTGCTGATTGTTCGGTATTCGGCAGACAGAACAGCCATAGCTTCTACTTCTTCTTGGGTGACTTCGCGATTGTGTTCATTCATCAGAATTTGTTCATCCTGCCAGGCAACACCGTCGCAAATCCAACTGCCGTTGGGGAACAACGCATACCCCTTATAGTTGGGATCAAATGCATCTTGTCCTAAATAAGAATAGGGAGAATTCGCGCCTAACAAATTTAGCATAGTTGGCAGGAAATCGGAGGTGTTCAGCGTCTTAGTAACTTCCATAGTTGGACCACCCAAAGACCAAACAAAGCAGGGGGTCTTTTCCAGTAGCAACTCTTCATCTACACCGGAATGAGCGTACAGCTCATCCATATTTTTGTAACCATAGGTGTAATGGTCGGTCATACCGATAATCACGGTGTTTTCCAACTGACCCTGTTGTTCCAGCTCCTCTAACAAACGGGCGAACATATCATCCACCAGCTTGGCTTTCACCCGGGCGCAGTCCTCTTCCTCGCTGCCGTAAAGATTACGATAGTCGGGATATTGTTTCAGCGCATAGTAGCTGAGGACCTCATTGTACTTATAACTTAAGTGAGCGGAACGGGTGATAATGGTGTTGAAGGTAGGCCCTTCCCGGAAAAACAGATTGCTGATTTCCTCCATGTCAAACAGCAGGGTATCACTGTAAAGGTCGTTTTTCTCCTGGGTGTAGTCCTCGTAGCAAACATAGCTTTCGTAGCCCATGGCTGGCTCAAAGACGCCGCGGCTGTAAAAGTCAGGGTCATTATAGTGGAACACTTTAGCGGAATACCCGTTTTTGGTCATCTGGGAAGCAATGGACTGCTTGTAGCTGTTGGTCACATAGTCAAACACATAGCTGCCGGTAGTGGGCAGATAAATGCCGGTGTTCATACAGAATTCGGAGTTCAACGTCCGAGCGCTGCCGTATCCGGGGGTGTAGAAGTTTGTGAAGTTAATACCTTCCTCCATCAAACGGCAAATGGTGGGCGTGTCAGTTTCGGTAATCATCCAGTCGTCCATAGACTCCATCAGCACCATAACCACATTTTTACCCTTGAAGATACCGGTCATTTCGTTATCGGTATGTTGACCTCGTTCGGCAAAATATTGATCAACCGTGTGCTTTTGTTGATTGATGACCTTACGATAGGCAGGAGTGAGAGGATAGAGCTCGTTGACCCAAATATCCCGCATTGTCAGTTGGTAAACGCCTGTAATATCATAGACCTTTTTGGTATCATACATGGTGTTGTAGGTAGCCCGGTAAGAGGAGGATTGGGCATATTCCGAATGGGTGCCCCAGATATCCTTGTCCTTCTGGAAAATTGCTTCCGGCAGGAAATATAGTCCAACTATGCAGGCAACGCTACAGACAAGGTAGGGAAGACGGAGTAAAATGTTCTTGGAAGGTGTGGGGAAGAACCAAATTACTCCAACGCCAAGGCCAAGCATAACAAGCAAACTCAGCCACCATCTGAAGGGGAAATAGTACAGTACATCTCCTAAGAAGGTAGCGCCCTCACCGGCATAGCCGATGGTGGAAAACCACATCATCTTGTCGAAAACCTGATAATATCCTGCTTGGGCCAAAGTCCATAGGAGAATAAAGTAATATACCAGGCCAAAGACTATTCTTCCAATTTTCCTTGGGAAACATAGAATGAATCCAGTGAGAAGCACTGCCCACAGAGCGCCAAAGGCCAACCCTGATGCGGCATCCGGCCTTAATAGCAGAAAGGCAAGCAGTTCAACCAAATAAAAAGCTGTAAACAGCATAAAGAAATCGGTAAAATATTGCCGTAAAGGCTTCTGCGATTGTTTTGCCACGGAACAATCCTCCAAAAAGAAATAATTATTCATAGTTTACCACAAAATATCTATAAAAACAACAAGCTAATTACAGTTTACAAAGAATTTACCAAATTGCAGAAAAGACACAATTTCTTTTATGAAAACCCAAAAAAATGCTTGACAAATAAGGGCATGGTGGCTATAATATGAATGTTCTGTTTGAGCTGCCGGTATAGCTCAGTTGGTAGAGCAGCTGATTTGTAATCAGCAGGTCGGGGGTTCGAGTCCGTCTACCGGCTCCATACAGGCTTCGAGCAGAAAAGTGAATATGGGGGATTTCCCGAGTGGCCAAAGGGGACAGACTGTAAATCTGCTGGCTATGCCTTCGGTGGTTCGAATCCACCATCCCCCACCAAAAATCGCTGATCTTCGTAAGAAGATTGGCGATTTTTACTTATTCACTATTACCTATTCACTCTTCACTAATTCCGGCCGGCGATTTTTGGGAAGTAATAAGTAATAGTGAATAGTGAATAAGTATATTGCAAAAACCAGATGTTGCTTCTATAATGAATGTATACCATTTGTGAGGTGTTCATTATGGCAGACAGTCCTATGATAATAAAATCCAAGACTTTTGCCTTGGAGATCATTCGTATTTGCAATCAGATAA
>JAZOWQ010000115.1:0-5236 GCA_045659325.1 Faecousia sp.
GAAAAGCCCGTGCAGTTCCGTACCCACGGTGGCCGTCCCCGGGATATCGTGCTGGGCAATACCCCCATTGATGTGGCATTTATTGCCGCGCCTACCGCTGATACCATGGGTAACTGCTCCGGTAAGTACGGCAAGTCCGCCTGCGGCAGCTTGGGCTATGCCTTTGCTGATGCCATGTTCGCCAAGAAGGTGGTGGTCATCACCGATAATCTGGTACCCTATCCTCTGCAGGACTTTTCCATCTCCGAAGATTGGGTGGACTACGTTGTGCCTGTGGATGCCATCGGTAACCCCAAGGGTATCGTTTCCGGCACCACCCAGATCACCCGTGATCCCGTGGGTCTGGTCATGGCTTCCCATGCAGCTCAGGTCATTGCTCACTCCGGCCTTCTGAAGGACGGCTTCTCCTTCCAGACCGGTGCCGGCGGCGCTTCTCTGGCAGCAGCTAAGTTCCTGAAGGATATTATGCTGGAAAAACAGATTCAGGGCAGCTTCGGCTTGGGCGGTATTACCGGCTATATGGTAGATATGCTCCAGGCCGGTTGCTTCAAGAAGCTGATGGATGTCCAGTGCTTCGACCTGAAGGCCGTGGAGTCTATTCGTAACGACCCCCGTCATCAGGAAATCTCCGCTATGCAGTACGCCAGCCCCACCAGCCGCAGCGCAGTTGTGGATAGCCTGGATGTGGTTATTTTGGGCGCAACGGAAATCGACACCGATTTCAATGTGAATGTTCACACCGATTCCAACGGCTATATTATGGGCGGTTCCGGCGGACACAGCGATACCGCAGCCGGCGCAAAGCTGTCTATGATTATTGCGCCTATGTTCCGTGCAAGACTTCCCATTGTCACCGATAAGGTTACCTGCATTTCCACCCCGGGCAAGGATATCGATGTGCTGGTAACCCAGGGCGGTATTGCAGTGAACCCCAAAAATGCCGAGCTGAAGCAGCGTCTGTGTGACGCCGGTTTGCCTGTCATTGACATTCACGAACTGAAGGAAAAGACCGAGCGCATCACCGGAAAGCCCAATGTGATTGCGAAGGGCGACCGGGTTGTGGCGGAAGTAATCGGCCGCAATGGTAATCTGCAGGATTATATTTATAATGTGCCTAAAAAATAACAAGGGATGAATTTGTTATGGATTTTACATTCTCTATAAACCCTCAACTGGATATTCCTATTTACCGCCAATTGGTGGATGCCATTCGGGCAGAGGTAAAGAAAGGTACGCTACCTCATCAAACCCAGCTGCCTACTGTTCAGGAACTGTCTGAAACCCTGAGTGTTGCCCGCGGCACTGTCAAGCGCGTGTATGACGAACTGGAACGGGAGGGATTGGTAGAGAAGGTGCAGGGAAGAGGTACTTTTGTTTCCTACCATCCCATTAGCACCAGTAAACGAGAGCTTGCTATGACTGCTATTGACGCGCTCTTGGAACAATTGGAGGGTATGGGCTTTACCGCCACAGAAATCAATATTTTCCTGAATCTGAAGCTGCGGGAGCGGTCTGAGCAGGAATCCCGCCTGAAGGTAGCTCTGATTGAGTGCAATTCTGAGAATCTGGCCAGTATGGCTGAGCAGCTCCATGCTATTGAGGAAATTGATCTGTATTGCCACCTCTTTGACAGCATTGAGCAGTACCCCTATAAGCTGGACGAAAGTCTGGATTTGATTGTAACAACCTTAGAACACGCGCCCTTTTTGGAGCAGGTGCTGCCTGCCCAAAAGCGACTTGTCCGGGTTGCGTTGCGCCTGAGGCCTGTTTGTATGGCAGAGATTATCAAATTGAATCCGGGTAGCAGAGTGGGCATTCTGTGTTACAGTAAGCGGTTTGGCCAGCTGCTGTACCGTACCTGTCTGGAATATACCGATGATGTCCGTTTGGAAAAGCCTGTTTTATTCTCCGAGGTGCAAGATATGCAAGGTTATTTGGAGAGTCTGGATGCGGTTCTCCTGCCGGAGAATTATGAGAAATACTGTTCCCGTGAGGACGCAGCCAAGTTAGCATATTTCCACGGAAAGCGGATTTCATGCATCTATGAGATGGACGATGGATCCTTTGTCTATCTGCGGGAAAAGTCCCGCCGGATATTGGAAGAAAGAACGATTTGAACCAATGTGCCGCCCAACCACGGGCGGCATGCTTTTTTATGGAAATATCACGAAATTCTGTTAAATCTTCCTTGACAAAAGAATTATACCATTATATTATATAGAAGTAATACAATGTCCAAAAACCACTATTTATGATTAGGAGTGTTGTTATGGAAAATAGAGACAAGAAAGTGCTGATTATTGGTGTAATCGGCGCAGACGTTCATGCCGTTGGCAACAAGATTCTGTACCACGCCTTTACTGAGGCAGGCTTTGAGGTTGTGAATCTTGGCGTTATGGTTTCTCAGGAGGAGTACATCGCAGCTGCTATTGAGGCAAATGCTGATGCAATTGTTGTTTCCTCTCTGTATGGCCAGGGCGAGTTGGACTGCCGTGGTATGCGTCAGAAGTGTGACGAGGCCGGCTTGAAGGGGATTCCTCTGGTTGTTGGCGGTAACATTGTCATCGGTAAGCAGAAGTTTGAAGAAGTTGAGAAGCGTTTCAAGGATATGGGTTTTGACCGTGCATTCCCTCCCGGTACTGCGCCCGAGACCACTATCGAAGCACTTCGTGAGTTGTTACATATGGACGGTGAGGTTCAGTGAAACCGGTACTGCTGATTGACTTTGGAAGTACCTATACCAAACTCACCGCAGTAGATATAGAATCGGAAACCCTTCTGGGTACGGCAGCTGCCTATACCACCGTGCAGACCGATATCAACGACGGTCTGTCTGAAGGTCTGGCCAAGCTGGAGAAAATCACCGGTAAAATCACTTATGACGAGTGCTATGCCTGTTCCTCCGCAGCCGGCGGACTTCGAATGGTCACCAGCGGCCTTGTGCCGGAACTGACCGGTGAAGCGGCCAAGCTGGCAAGCTTGGGTGCAGGCGCCAAGGTGGTTGGCATCTATGCCTTCCAGCTGACGGAAGACGATATGCAGGACATCATAGCCAGCAAGCCGGATATTTTCCTTTTGGTTGGCGGCACAGACGGCGGCAATACCGAGTGTATTCTCCACAATGCGAGGATGCTTGCTGGCATTCAGCCGAAATTTCCGATTGTGATTGCCGGTAACCGTACCGCTGCCCGGGAGTGTGAGCGGATTTTGGCTGGGTGCGATGTTTACATCTGCCACAATGTGATGCCGAAGTTCGGCGTCCTGAAGATTGAGGAAACGCAAAAGCAAATTCGTGAGATTTTCCTGAATCGAATCGTGCAGGCAAAGGGTCTTTCCAAAGCAGCAGAGCTTCTGTCCGATATTATGATGCCTACACCCTCTGCTGTGCTGCAGGCTATGAGCTTGCTTGCTCAGGGCTGCGAAGGGGAGCCGGGAATCGGTGAACTGGTTGCAGTGGATGTAGGCGGTGCCACCACAGATGTATACTCTATCGCAGACGGTATGCCGGAGCATATGAGTACTGTGTATAAGGGGCTTCCTGAGCCCTATGCCAAACGGACGGTGGAAGGCGATATCGGTATGCGCTACAGCATTCAGGGCATCGTAGATGCCGCAGGCATTGACAGAGTTTGCCAACTGTCAGGACTTACACCTGACCGGGCGCAGGAACTGGTTGATGACCTGAAAAACCACACAGACAAAGTTCCCAATGGCGACAGTGAACTGGAAGCGCTGGATTTTGCTTTGGCATCCCTTGCTGTGAAGGAAGCGGTTGCCCGTCATTCCGGCACCATCGAAGAGACCTACACTATGATGGGTCAGGTCTTTGTGCAGGAGGGTAAAAACCTCACAAAGGTGCGCCAGATTGTGGTGACCGGCGGCAGCCTGATCCACACCAAACGCACCGAGCAGATTGCTGCTCACGCACTTTATTCCCCCCAAGACCCCGCATCCCTCCGGCCTAAGGAGGCAGATGTTTGGGTAGATAGAACGTATATTTTAGCCGCGATGGGATTGCTTTCCTCTTACTATCCCCAAGTGGCTTTGCGAATTATGAAGAAGGAGCTTGAATACCATGGACATTCAGAACAAACGGATCTCCGAGGGAGAGTTTCAGAAACTGCGTCAGGAAGTGCTGACCCAGTGGCCCACCGGTAAGGATGTAAATCTGGAAGAGGCTGTTGCTTACCATAAGGCTATGCCCGAAAGCAGAAAGTTTGGCAAGAAACTGCTGGAAGCCAAGAAGGCAGGCAAGACTTTGGTGCAGCCCCGCGCAGGCGTGCCTGTTGTGGAAGAACATATTAAACTGATGCAGTACCTGGAAAAGTACGGCGAGGCTGACCTGTTACCTTCCACCATCGACAGCTATACCCGTCAGAACCGCTACGAAGAGGCCGAAAACGGCATTGCCGAGTCCATTCGTCTGGGCCGCGCAATGATGAACGGCTTCCCCGCAGTTAACCACGGTGTTGCCAAGTGCCGTCAGGTTATCGAAAGTGTTAACGTACCTCTGCAGGTTCGTCACGGTACACCCGATGCAAGACTGCTCACCGAAATCACCTTTGCCGGTGGCTTCACCAGCTACGAAGGCGGCGGTATTTCCTACAACCTGCCTTACTGTAAGAACGTTCCCATGGAGCGTACCATCCGTGACTGGCAGTATGTTGACAGACTGACCGGTCTGTACGAGGAGATGGGCGTATCCATCAACCGTGAGCCCTACGGCCCTCTGACCGGCACTTTGGTTCCTCCCTGTATTTCTCACGCCGCCGCTATTATCGAGGCGCTGCTGGCTGCTGAGCAGGGCGTAAAGAACATTACTGTTGGCTACGGTCAGTGCGGCAACCTGGTACAGGATGTGGCTGCAATCCGCACCCTGCAGGGGCTGACCGACGAGTACCTGAAGAAGTACGGCTACAATGATGTAGAGGTTACCACCGTTCTGCACCAGTGGATGGGTGGTTTCCCCGCTGATGAAGCAAAGGCATTCGGTGTTATCTCCTACGGTAGCTTGACCGCTGCTCTGTCCAAGGCTACCAAGGTTATTGTTAAGACTCCTCACGAGGCTGTTGGTATTCCCACTATGGAAGCTAACGCTGAGGGTCTGCGTTGCACCAAGCAGATGGTTAACATGATGGCTGACCAGGACCTGAAGGACTCTCGTTTGGCTGAGGAAATGGAAATCATCCGTCTGGAGACCCGGGCTATCGTGGACAAGTGCTTCGAGCTGGGCGCA
>JAZOWQ010000116.1:0-4712 GCA_045659325.1 Faecousia sp.
GTCACGTTTTACCCAAGTCTGCGTCTTGGGGTTAAAAACCTGAGAACGATTCCGTACTGCTCCGTTGCGGTGACCGTCACCGCTAGGGGGGTTCGTAGCCATAGGCTGCACCTCCTTTCTGTAATTTCAAGAATATTCTATCAATGGAGGAATAATTTGTCAAGAAAAATCGGAAAATAATTTCCGGTGAATTATATGGAGGAAAAATGTTGCATTTTTGCGACAGTGTGGTATAATAAATAAGTAAAATGAAGAAAGGATGGTGGTTATGGCTAAATTCCGGTTAACAGAAGAGTTAGCAGATACGATACGTGAATTAAGGATTCAAAATAAGATTCCGTCGAAAGATATGGCTATAGCCCTAAATAGAAGCGCATCGTTTGTTTCAAAGATTGAAAACGGATCTATTAAAACAATTACTGAGGAAGAGCTTGATACAATCCTTGAAATGATTTTCCCAGGCAGCGTTTCACCACAGGAGCGCATGGATAAGTTGGTTGAATTCCAAATAAAGAGATATGGCCTGGAATCCTCAGA
This sequence comes from Faecousia sp., assembly GCA_045659325.1. Lineage (GTDB taxonomy): Bacteria > Bacillota > Clostridia > Oscillospirales > Oscillospiraceae > Faecousia. Next base: position 538 of record JAZOWQ010000116.1, read on the forward strand.
GGATGAAGCGTGGTTTTATAATTTAGATACTGTGTACAGGCTAATTCCTATCCCACAGAAACTCGTTGAAGAGATTAATCAAATGATTGCCGAAACGGGGATTAGCATAGATAATCTTATTTCCAGAATTAATGCTAATGAGGATATTTCTGAAGATGAGAGAAACGATGTAGACCTCCCGTACAACGAATGGATTGAAAGCATGGATTCGGATGTAAAACTTATTATCCGAATGAAGGTTTCGAAGGAAGAAATCGAAGCAATACTTTCAGGAAGACAGTTGGCGTGTAATTTTGTAACCATGCAGGCCATTGTCCACTATTTATTTAAGGCAAAAATGTACCCCCATGATACTGATTTGGCAGATGATGATATAATAAAGATACATAAAGTCTGGTTGGAATTACTGGATAAGCATAAATTCTATACATTATCACGTAAAGAGAGATTGCTTTCACAGACAAGAACAAAAAATGAAGCAAAGCATATATTGAATGATTTTGATATCGAGAACCAAGAGACAATCAACAATATGCTTAAATTAATAAAAATGGCCTCTGATATGGATATGTTAACAACAAATAAATCATTAAAAAAGTTTGTTGATAACATGGAGTGGGATTTTAATCTGATGATCAGAATAATTGGTTTTGATTTTGCTTCCATCGGTGATTGTAGTTTCTCTAACAAAATACAAATGCTCCATGATATAAGAGATGTTATGATCAAGTATAGAGATATGCCGGAAGAAGAGAAGAAAAGAGATACATACGGCGATTTTTAATAATGAGTAAGTGGCACACTTCAGATAATGAAGTGTGCCATTATTTATGGACTTGTTCGACGTGATAGATATATAAAAAGTCGAAAAATGGGTGCAATTCGTGTAGAATCGGCCTCAATTCGTGTAAAAGTGCTTCGCAAGTGCCATTTTGGTGCTTCGCAGTGAATATTTAGGTTAATACACAGAAAGAAGGTAATATATTGCAAATATTATAAATTAGAAAGAAAAAAGTTCCGAAAACCAAAGTTTTCGGAACTTAAAAGTGGTGGAGATAAGCGGGATCGAACCGCTGACCTCTTGAATGCCATTCAAGCGCTCTCCCAGCTGAGCTATACCCCCAAATTCCGCCCGCGATTGCGGACAGCCTTTGTATTATAACTGTGTGAGATAGATTTGTCAAGAGGGAAGCGAGAAAATATCTACATTTTTGCTGATGAACATATATTTGTTGGCAATTTTTTTATTTCCTCTAAATTTTCAGGAGCCAATCCGGCAGAAACAGCTGCTGCTCCTGGGTGAAATCGCAAAGTTTAGCGTTGGCAGGCGGTATAAAAGCTTCCGGCACATTCACCCGTTCCATTCGGTGCAGCCCGGATTCATTATCCTGAGTCAGCCGTAGCACAAAGGGACAGACACCAACCATTGTGCTCAATTCAAAATCCATCCGTGGGAAAATGTGTTGCTGCGTCTCGTCAAAAAATTTAGCGCCGTCAGTATACCGCAGAGCATTAACTCGTTCGTCCATATCGGCAAGAGGACGGTCCTCCAATAGCCCTTTTATATACTCTGCGCAGAGGGAGTCCTCATCGGTGGGCCTCTTTCCGGCAAGACCCATACATACAAGAGACACAACTTCCGGCTGTTTCTTTTTAATGTAGTGGGCGACAGCGTTGGCGTTTACAAGACAACCGCCCAAAATCTCATCTGCGCCCACTGCGTTAACAATACCCTGCGTACCGGCGGAAGTGGTATGAATCACAGTCTTTCCGGTAAAGTCCTCCTCTGCTACTACGGAAGGGGAGTTGCCGTAGTCAAAACCCTCGATGATGGCGCCGCCCCGCTCGCCGCACAGTATAGCATCGGGATGTTTTGCCCGGTAATCTAGGGCAACCTCTACATCTCCTACGGGAATGAGTTTGTGCGGATTCCGTCTCATAATAAAGGATTCTGTAGTAAAGGCACGAAAAACATCAATAATAACTGTCAGGCCTTTTGCCTGCCGGGCACCCTCTACCAACTGTAGAAGCTGTATATCCATAAAATCTCCTTTGCTACACAAGTAGCCCCAACAGATTTAAATCTGTAAGTGCCCGGGTGGTGTATGCTCCGTCCAGAATAGCCTCCACATTGTCCGGATCATTTTCAATTTCCTTGGAGAAGCGTTGGGCGGTTTCTACAAAATCTCCCCCAAGATAGCCAATGAGAATGCAGGCGGTGACCGCAAGTTTTGCTCTGCAAACAATATCGAAATCCGACACAGCTTGCAGCCAGTATCGGCTGATAAAATAATGTAGCAAAGCCTTACTCCGTGTGTCCCATGCGGGGGTGCGCCCGATGGTTTGCAGCCGGGATTTCCATTGGGGCGTCAGGATTTCCAAATCCAAGAAAAAGTCTCGCAGATCTTCAATATCACCCTGCAGAGGCAACTTTGCCACATCCTCCAAATACTGTTCCGGTATCAAAACAGCGAGTTCGCCCCCGTCCAACTCCGCCTGCACATCATAAGCATACAGCAATAAAACAGCCAATATTTGTGGAACGGACAGGGAAGTGGCGGATAAGAATTGGGAAAATTCCCCACGAGTGCGGCGGAGAATCTCCATCGTCTCCCGGTCGTATTCGACTACACCCTCCTCGGATGCCCTTTGCGTCTCCCACAAATGTTCTGTGTCAGACAGAATCAGCCGCGCCGCTTCCGGGCAGGATAACTCTAATCCCAGCTCTACAAAATCCCCGTAGTCATGGCGCAGACGGGGAAACTCCCGGCAGGTCTTGCACAGGGCGTTGTGGCCCAGTTCAGCCTGAATTTGGCACAGACCGTCCTGCCGCCACATAGGACATCGGCCGTTTTCGATGGTCATAACCGTGCCGTCTGGGGTGTCCTGCAACACCTGTCGCAGCCGGTTACCCAACGGACCGGTCAGACTGCGATAAAAACAGGCGGACTCTTCATCCACATCCACGCTCCACTCCTTGCAGCAGGAGTCGGGGCATTTGTCGGCAATACAGGAAAAGACGGTATAATATTTCGGATAAAAAATGTCCATAATACACCTCAAAAAAGGGAAAGCGGTCGCTTTCCCTTCTGAATTATTCGGATTTAATAGCGTACAGAGCGTCAACAGCTTCCTGAAATACAGCCTGCGTGCCGGAAACAGCATCCTGATAGGCCTGCAGCTGGGCATTTGCCTGATTGGCCAGCTCCGCAATACGGGCGGTGGCGGCTTCTGCCTTGGCGGTGGTGTCTGCTAAAATGGCGTTTGCCTGGGTGCAAATCTGCTGGGCCCGTTCCTGGGCAATCCGCTCAGCCCGCTCAGCTCTGCGATAGGCCTCCAGCTCCTGCTCGGAACTGCCCACACCGGCATTGGCCAGCTGCGCCTCTAACTGGGCGCACCGTTCCAGAGAAGCATCCAGCTTGGCCTGCAGTTCGCTGTCAGCGGGGAACTTGGCGTTGCGAAGCTGGTTGTTCAACTGCTCTACCTTCGCGTTGTGTTGGTTGTTCAAATATTCAATGTATTGTACCACGTCCTGCCGGTTAAACCCATTAAAAGCAGAGCGGAAATGTTTGTTAGCCATAGAAAAACCTCCCTAAAAGGATACTTTAAGGGGAGTATAGCACATTTTTGCCGGAAAAACAACTGTTTTTGCGAAGGAAGGGGAAAAAGAGACAGGGAATTTTTCTAAACCCCTCTTTACAAACGGGGAAAAGATTGCTATAATAGCTTGGCTTTGAGATGCACCGGTGGCTCAATGGATAGAGCATCGGATTCCGGTTCCGAGGGTTGGGGGTTCGAGTCCCTTCCGGTGTACCAAATAAACAAGGGGATACCCACAAGGGGTATCCCCTTGTTTATTTCGCCCTTCGGGCGGGAGGGACTCGAACAATCTAAATGCAACGCGGATGAGCGTTGCCGGCGAGGGCTGGACCGAGCCGAGCCTTAATTTTGCTCCTTTGGAGCAAAATGCAAACGAGTCCCTTCCGGAGTATCTTTGTTGCAGGCAAATCAAACTTGCCAGTGGAATGTAATATAAAATATAAAAAAATATAAAACCAACAAGAATCTTTCCAAAAATGGAAAAAGCGGTTGACAATGGGGCGGTTTTTTACTAAACTATTAGATGATATAGAATGCCCGTTACATAGCCTTTGCTAAGGGCATGTTTTCACCAA
>JAZOWQ010000117.1:0-7941 GCA_045659325.1 Faecousia sp.
CCGCCTGCGCCGCTGCCTGCTCTGCCTTTGCGGAAGCGGTGGCGGAGGTGGCCCAGCGACCCAAGTAAATTTAACAAAGGAGTGATTCTTTGGATTTCGATAAGGACTTACAGGCTGTCCAGCAGGCCCGGGATTTGGCAAGGGCGGCAAAGAAGGCGCAAAATACCCTTTCCCAAATGCCCCAGCAGAAACTGGATGCCATTGTGCAGAACATCGCCAAGGCCTTTTCTGCCGCTGCTCCTGAACTGGCGGAGATGGCAGTGCAGGAGACGGGCTTCGGCAATGTAAACGACAAGATTACCAAAAATGAGTTTGCCTCCAAGCGGGTGCTTTCCGCGATCGAGAAGATGACCTGCGTAGGCGTATTAAATGAAAACCCCAGGGAAAAACTATGGGAAATCGGTGTTCCGGTGGGGGTCATCTGCGCCATTGTACCCAGCACCAATCCCACATCCACCGTGTGCTATAAGGCGATGATTGCCCTGAAATCCGGCAATACCATCGTCTTTTCTCCCCACCCCAAGGCCATCGCCTGTACCCTGCGGGCAGCAGAAATTGTGGCAAAGGCGGCAGAGGCCGCCGGCGCGCCGGCAGGCAGTGTAGGCTGTCTGACCATTCCCTCTATGGCCGGGTGTAAGGAGCTGATGGGCGCCCCCGAGGTAAATCTGATTCTGGCAACCGGCGGTCCGGCTATGGTGAAAGCCGCCTATTCTTCCGGCAAGCCGGCCATCGGCGTGGGCGCAGGCAACGGACCTGTGTATATCCACCGGTCGGCAGACATCACCAAGGCGCTGACCTGCGTGTTGCAGTCCAAGACCTTTGACTACGGCACAGTCTGCGCTTCCGAGCAGAGTATCATTGTGGAAGCCCCTATGGAGCAGCAGGTGAAGCAAACCGCCTCCCAGATGGGTTTCTACTTTATGAACAAGGACGAGGCCGGGTGTCTTGCAAAACTTTTATTTAAGCCAAATGGGACGCTAAACCCGGAAATCGTGGGCAAATCCGCCTTGGTGCTGGCGGAAAAGGCAGGCTTTTCCGTCCCCAATACCACCAAAGTTTTGGTTGCCCGGGAGCAGGAGGCAGGGCCTACCCGCCCCTATTCTATGGAAAAGCTGTGTCCGGTGCTGGCGTTTTTCGTGATGGAAAATGAGGATGCGGTGCTTGCCAAGGCCATTGAGGTGCTGATCCACGAGGGCAGCGGCCACACCTTCGCTATGCACGCGGAGGATAGAGAGGTCATTCGCAAATTTGCTATGCAAATTCCCGTATCCCGGTTCTTGGTGAACACACCGGCGGCCCTGGGTGGCATTGGCGCAACCACAGGCCTGTTCCCGGCGCTGACGCTGGGCTGCGGCGCAGTGGGCGGCAGTTCTTCTTCCAATAACATTTCCCCTATGGACCTCATCAATATCCGCCGGGTAGCCTGGGGTACAGAGGAAGTAAAAAAGCAAACGGTGGATACCGACTTAGTAGAAATTCTCACGGCAAAAATTTTGGAACGACTGAAGTAAAGGAGTAAACATTATGAACACAAATTCTCTGGGTATGATCGAGACCAAGGGCCTGATTGGCGCTATCGAGGCAGCGGACGCTATGGTCAAATCCGCCAATGTGCAGCTGGTGGGCAAGGAGCAGGTGGGCGGCGGTTTGGTAACCGTAATGGTCCGGGGCGATGTGGGCGCTGTGAAGGCGGCCACCGATGCGGGCGCTGCGGCTGCAGAAAAGGTGGGCGAGCTGATTTCCGTCCATGTGATTGCCCGTCCCCACACCGAGGTGGACAACATTCTGCCCAAGGGCAAGGCAGGTCAGACGGGTACCCCCGCTAAGTAATGCTCTATACCAAGCAAACGGTACAGGATAATATCCGTAACCGGGAGGGCAAACGGGTATTTTATTTAGGAAAGGGCGACAATCTCACGTCCGATGCCCGGGATTATCTCACCCGGGAACGGATTGCCATTCTGCCCGCCAGCGAAGCAAAGCCGGACCGATACCGGCTTTTAAACGGGGGTTTCATGGAGGGCAAGCCGGAGCATATGACCCACTTAAACGGAGATACTCTGGTGGAAAAGACCCATCCCCGGATTCTCTTCCGGGGTGCGGTGGACACCTTGGAGGCGGAACTTTTGCTATGCGCTGCCAACGCCACAGGGGAAATCCGCAAGCAGCTGGAAGAAGCCTTAGCCTATACCCGCACCCTCTTGCGGAATGAAGTGCTGGACGAGCCTGTAAAGGCGGAGTCTTTAGGCGGTATGGACGAAAAGGCCTTGCGAGAGCGGTCACACCGCCCCCAGGATTTTTACGGCCAGCCCCACTTTATGCCTGCCCCCACGGATAGTCTATTACTGTTGCAGGTGAATAAGGCCCGTTGCGCTGCCCGGGCGGCAGAGCTAAAGGCGGTGGCAGCATTCCCTGCCGGTAGAGAGGACTTGCTTCGGGCATTTAATCGCCTGAGCAGCTTCCTGTACCTCATTATGATTCAGCTGAAAACCCTTTAGGAGGGATATTTTGAATTACGAAACCATAGCCCAGCAGGTGTTAAAACGAATTTTTATTGAACTGGAGGCGTCGGGGCGGCACGTCCACGTGACCAAAGAGCAGGCGCTGGCATTGTTCGGTCACCCCCTGACCCCCAAACGGCCTTTGTCCCAGCCGGGGCAGTACCTTTCCAACGAGCGGGTGACCGTCATCGGCCCCAAGGGGGAGCTTACCAATGTGGCGGTGCTGGGCCCGGAACGAAAAGCCGGCCAGGTGGAACTGTCCATGACCGATGCCCGTACCTTGGGCATTTCCGCCCCGGTCCGGCAGTCCGGGGATATCAGCAATACCCCCGGCGCTACCCTCCGTGGTGAGCAGGGGGAAGTTAGCCTACCCCAAGGGGTGATTGTGGCCAAGCGCCATATCCACATCACCCCCGAGGACGCAAAAATCATGGGGGTACAGGACAAGCAGGTAGTGCGCCTGCAGACCTACACCAGCCGACCGCTGATTTTCGACGATGTGGTGGTGCGGGTCAGTCCGGATTTTCAGACCTATGTGCACTTAGATTATGACGAGGCCAATGCCTGCGGCTTCCAAAACGGCGATTTGGGGAGAATTATACAATGAGAGCGTTACTCATCGGACAGAAGCCGGACCGGGATTTGGGCTTTACCTATGAGGGAAATCCCCCTTTCGACGCTGTGGTCATCGGTTCGCTGAGTTTGGGGCAGGCACTCCTGTTTGCCAATGAGCAGGCACTGTCTGCGCTTTCTGAGGGGAAGAAAGTGGTGTGCTATGAGCCGGGCTTTCCCCAGTCTCCCCAAAACAGAGCATTAGGCACGGCCTTGGCCACAGCAAAGCGGAATATGAAGAATTTGGGCATTGTCTTCGTGAGCGGCGGACAGAAGCGGCTGATTACCGCTGAGGAAGCCCGGGAAATGAAGCGAACAGGCCGTAGGCCTGCCCCCGGGTCAGTGCTGACACCATTAGCAAAGGAGATTCTTGAATGAAGATAGGAACAGTAACAGGCTCTATTTGGTCCACCCGGAAGGCAGACTGCCTGCAGGGGCAGACCTTTTTGGTGGTGGATACCATGCTGGGCCCTGTGGTGGCGGCAGACCGGGTAGGGGCAGGTAAGGGCGATAAGGTTCTGCTGGTCACCGGCACCGTTGCCAGCAAATTCTGTATGGAAGCGCCGGTGGATGCGGCGGTAGTCGCCATTGTGGATACGGAGGAACGCCATGTCCGTCCATGAAATTTTGATTGTGATTATGGCCATTTTTGCCGCCCTGGGCGCCATTGACCGGATTTTTGGCAACCGCCTTGGCCTTGGCCACCCCTTTGAAGAGGGTATTTTGGCAATGGGGACGCTGGCGCTGGCTATGCTGGGTATTATCAGCTTGGCGCCGGTGCTGGCAAACCTGTTAAACCCGGTGGTTGTGCCGGTGTATCGGTTTTTGGGGGCAGACCCGGCTATGTTTGCCGGTACGATTCTCGCCTGCGATATGGGCGGTGGCGCTCTGGCCCAGCAGATGAGCAGTGACCCGGCTGACGCCCTAATGGGCGGTGTACTGTGCGGCAGTATGCTGGGCGCAACCATTGTGTTCACCATTCCCGTGGCTATGGGCATTTTGAAAGAAGAGGACCGGCCTGCCATGGCAAAAGGCATTTTGGCGGGTATTGTTACCGTTCCCGTGGGCCTGCTTGCCGGCGGCTTGGTGGCAGGCTTCCCTTTGGGTATGGTGCTGCGGAACTTAATTCCCATTGTGCTCATCGGCGGTCTGATTGCCCTGGGCCTTGTGTTTGCAGAAAAGGGTATGATTAAGGGCTTCGGCATCTTCGGTAAGGGCGTGATTATCGTCATTACCATCGGCCTTGGGGCGGCAATCGTGGAAGAACTCACCGGCTTTACGGTGATTCCCGGCTTGGCACCCCTGAGCGAAGGCTTTGAGACTGTGGGCGCAATCGCCATTGTGCTGGCAGGGGCATTCCCTTTGGTCCATGTGATTACCAAGCTCCTGCAAAAACCTTTGATGAAGCTGGGTAAACTCTTAGGGGTCAACGATGTAGCCGCAGGCGGTCTGGTTGCCACCCTTGCCAACTCCATCGCCACCTTTGAACGGGTGAAGGATATGGACAGCCGCGGCAAAGTGGTGAACATCGCCTTTGCGGTAAGCGCAGCCTTTGTGTTTGGTGACCATATGGGCTTCACCGCCGGTTTTGCTCCGGAAATGCTGCCTTCTATGATTGTGGGGAAACTGGCAGGCGGTGTTACCGCCGTGGCAGTTGCGCTTCTGCTCACCCGAAAGAAAACGGATAATTGACAAATCCCCCTTGTTTTGGTATGCTTAGCCTATCAAAACAGGGGGTTTTCTCTATGAAACGACAGGAATACATCAGTTGGGACGAATATTTTATGGGTGTTGCTATGCTGGCGGCCCGCCGCAGCAAGGATCCCAGCACCCAAGTGGGCGCTTGTATCGTATCACCCGACAATATCATTATCTCCACCGGCTACAACGGTATGCCCAAGGGCTGCAGCGATGACGAATTCCCTTGGGATCGCACCGGGGAGGAGACAAAGTATCCCTATGTTGTCCATGCGGAGCTGAATGCAATTTTGAATGCCAACGGCAGAGATTTGCGGGGCAGCCGGATTTATGTGGCCCTGTTCCCCTGCAACGAGTGCGCCAAGGCCATTATCCAGAGCGGTATCCGGGAGATTTACTATTTGTCTGATAAGTATGCCGATACCCCCACCACCAAGGCCTCCAAACGGATGCTGGACGCCGCAGGCGTGAAGTATATTCAGCTGCGCACCGGCGTGAAATCCATCACCTTGGACTTTATCCCCGAGGAAGAAAAATAAGAAAAGGCGTGTCATTTGACACGCCTTTTTGTTATCTTTCGGGAAATCCGTTCTTTCGGTCATAGAGCACCAGCAGGTTGCCATTTTTCACGGAAATTTCCGCAGGCTCGCCTATAAAATGATTGCTGACACCCAAGGGGAAGCCGGCGGTGAGGACACCCTTTTCCAGCGGATACTGCAAACCCCTGAGGGTGACCCCCTCTGCATCTGCCCCCATACAAAACACGGACACAATGCCTTTTGCGTTGGGAGCGAAGCGGATAGAACCGTTCTTCACACAGGTGACGATATAGTCCTTACCGATTAAATAGCCTGCTGCGCCCCGGTCAGCCAAGTATTGCAGCGCCTGAAAATTGGCAACGGTATGGTCCAGTCTTGGCCCGTCCAAGCTACCGTAGAGGAGAAAATCCCGGTAGCCCAGCTCCAGTCCCTTTTTAATGGCCAGCATAGCGTCGGTATCGTCCTTTTCCACGGGAAATACGGTGCTGCCCTCGGGGGTGTAGCCCAGAGAATCGAAATCTCCCAGAATGCCGTTGGGCGTCAGCCCCAGTTTTTCCGTGTGGAGCAGACCCCCGTCTGCTGCCAGAATGTAATCGTCCTTCTGTATTTCCTCTGCAAGGCCGTAAAACTTTGCGGCGCAGAAGATCAAACACTTACCCATAAAAAATCCTCTCCCGTGTGATTTTCTTGATTATACCACAAGTGTGGACAATTGTCCAATTCTGTGGTAAACTATATCCATCTTAGCCTGAGCAAATCAGACACCCGCTTAGGCGGATTCGGATGATATCGCTCAGGCTACCAAGGAGAATGTTATGCTGGATAAATTGCAGGCGGTGGAGAGCCGCTATGAGGAAATCTGCGCCCGCTCTGAGCAGCCGGATTTTTATAACGACCCCAAGAAGGCCGCCGCGATTTTGCGGGAACGGAACGACTTGGAGCCGATTATTGAGGCCTACCGGGCCTACCGGCAGGCGGAACGGGATATGGCGGACGCCCAGGAGCTGATGAGCGACCCGGAGATGAAGGAGCTGTGCCAGCAGACCTACCAGGAAGCCAAGGCCGCTATGGAGGACCTCCACGGCAAGCTGCAGATTCGCCTGCTGCCCAAAGACCCCAACGACGACAAGAGTGTCATTGTGGAGATCCGTGGTGGTGTAGGCGGTGAGGAAAGCGCTCTGTTTGCCCACAGCTTGTTCCGTATGTACTCCATGTACGCCCAAAAGATGGGCTGGTCAATCGAACTGATGAACTACAACGAAACGGAACTTGGCGGCGTGAAGGAAGCGGACTTCGTCATTAACGGACGGGCCGCGTCCTCCCGCATAAAATATGAGTCCGGTGTTCACCGTGCCCAGCGTGTGCCGGAGACCGAGTCCGGCGGCCGCGTTCATACTTCTACTGCCACCGTGGCAGTTCTGCCGGAGATGGAAGAGGTAGATGTGCAAATCAACCCGGCGGATATTGAAATGCAGGTGTACAGAGCCAGCGGCGCCGGCGGTCAGCATGTTAACAAAACCAGTTCCGCCGTCCGGCTGATTCACAAGCCCTCGGGCATTGTGGTGGCCTGTCAGGAGGAACGAAGTCAGCTGCAAAACCGGGAAAAATGTATGCGTATGCTGGCCTCCAAGCTTTATGAAATCGAGCAGGAAAAATTAGATGCCCAGGTGACCGGTATGCGTCGCAGCCAGGTGGGTACCGGTATGCGCAACGAGCGAATCCGCACCTACAATTTCCCCCAGGGCCGCGTCACCGACCACCGCATCGGCCTGACCCTGTATAAAATCGACCAGATTATGGACGGGGCGATTGACGAAATCATCGATGCATTGGCCACCGCCGACCAAGCCGAAAAGCTGAAGAACAGTCAATAACAGAGGAAACACTATGGAATTTATCACCAACTCACCGGCTCAGACCGAGGAAATCGGTGCCAAGCTAGCAGAACGCGTGACCCCCGGAACGGTGATTGCCTACAAGGGTGACTTGGGGGCAGGCAAAACCGCCTTCACCCGTGGCATAGCCCGTGGCTTGGGCATTGTTGACCCGGTCACCAGCCCCACCTATACCATCGTTAACGAATATTTAGGGGGCAGAATCCCGTTGTTCCACTTTGATATGTACCGCCTTTCTTGTGCCGACGACCTATTCGACATCGGTTGGGAGGACTATCTGGAGCGGGGTGGTGTGTGCGCTGTGGAGTGGAGCGAGAATGTAGAAGAGGCGCTGGAAAATCCCATCACCGTGACCATCGAAAAGACCGGGGAGGAATCCCGGAAAATCACCATTACAGGGGGCGAACTAGATGATTTTAGCCTTTGAGACCTCTGCAAAAGCCGCTTCTGTGGCTCTTTTGGATAAGGGAATTTTGCTGGGTGAAAACTATCAGAACACCGGCCTGACCCATAGCCAGACTTTGATGTCCATGGCAGAATCCCTGCTGGACAGCTGTGGCCAAACCGTAGCCGACATCACCGCCGTGGCGGTGGCCAACGGTCCGGGCAGCTTTACCGGTGTGCGCATCGGTGTGGCGGCGGGTAAGGGGTTTGCCTGGGGAGCAGAGATTCCCTGCTACGGCGTGTCCACCCTGG
>JAZOWQ010000118.1:0-5973 GCA_045659325.1 Faecousia sp.
TTTGTCCGATGATCTGCAGAGAATAGGCGATACCCATGGACAGAATACCTGCATATGCCACTGCGCCAAAGCTGCTGCGAATACCTGTCCAAGTAGGTTCTTCTGTAAATACCATTACAATACCTGACAGAACTGCGCATAGAAAGCAGTTGAGACAGTTCAGACGCAGGCAATCTACCCGCTGGGCAAATATATCCACAAACAATATCTGCACCGCGAAGGCCAAAGCACAGCCTAGGAGCAGCAAATCGCCGGCGGCAACAGAAGTTACGCCCACGCAACTCAAAAAGTACAGTCCAGCTACGCCTAAAAGTACACTGACAGGTATCCACTTGCTGGGCTTTTGCCCGCGGAAAATACCCAAGATCGGCACAAAGACAATGTACATTGCCGTTAAAAATGCGGACTTTCCTGCATCTGTATCCACAATGGCCATTTGCTGCAAATTAACTGCAATGAATAGGGGAATGCTGCACAGAATCGCAGCAATCCACAGTGTCCGGTCACACCAGCGGGTGACAAATGTTTTGCCATCTTTTTTCAGAAGAAACCGGTCAGCAACCGCGATCACAGGCAGTAAAAAGAAACAGCCCATAAGACACCGGGCCGCCTGAAAGGTAAAAGGACCGATGTGGTCCATACCAATGCTTTGGGCCACAAAGGTAGAGCCCCAAATAATGGTTGCGATAATAATGGCAATACTGCCTTTTAACTGTTTTTTCATATGTTTCATCACCGGGTAAGATTTTAACATAACGGTAAAATAAATACAAGCGTGCGCTTTGCATTTTCCTAAAAATATGCTATAATGAAAAAAATCTCTGGGAGGTAATACTATGGATAAAATTCGTAACCGTGCCGAGATTCCTGTAGAGGATACCTGGGCAACCGAGGATATGTATGTGAGTGATGCAGCCTGGGAAGCAGAACTGGCAACTTTGGATGAGGATAAGGCATTTCTTGCAGGCTTTGCAGGCAAGCTGGGTGAAAGCGGCAAGACCCTCTATGATTATCTGTACCGCAGTGAAATGACCGATACCAAGGCCTCTCTTCTTGGCAACTACTGTATGCGCAAGAGTGACGAGGATACCCGCAATGCTACCTATCAGGCTATGACCGGCAAATTTATGAGCGTGGTGGTTGCGCTGGGCGCCGCCCTCAGCTTTGACACACCTGAGATTATGGAAATTCCCGATGAAACGCTGGACAGCTTTTATGTTGATTGCCCCGAACTGGAGCGTTACCGCCGTTACCTGACCAACCTGCGCCGGAAAAAGGACCATATCCTTTCTCCTGCTGAGGAAAAGCTTTTGGCAGCTGCCGGAGAACTGTCTCAGGCTCCGGACACCATCTACGGTATGTTTGCTGACGCTGACATCAAATTTGACGATGCGCTGGACGCAGAAGGCAACCCCCATACCGTCAGCCAGGCAACCTTTGTGCCGATTCAGAACGGTTCTGACCGGGTGCTGCGTAAGAATGCCTACGAGAGCCTGTATAAGGGCTTTGCCAACTTCAAGAATACTGCTGCATCCATTCTGAATGCACAGAATAAGCAGCTGAAGTTTTTTGCGGAGGCCCGGCGCTATGCCAATGCCTTTGAGGCTTCCTTGGACAATACCAATGTGCCCACCTCTGTGTATCTGAATCTAATTGACACTGTCCATAAAAATATGGATAAGATGCACCGTTATGTCCGCCTGCGCAAGAAGATGCTGGGCGTGGATGAACTGCATTTCTACGATGTGTACGCACCGTTAGTTACCGAAGTGGATAAGAAAATTCCCTTTGCAGAGGCAAAGGAGACAATTTATGATGCGTTGGCTCCTATGGGTGAGGACTATCGTAAGATTCTGAAAGAGGGTTTTGAAAACCGCTGGATTGATGTGTACCCGAATGAGGGTAAGCGCAGCGGCGCTTACTCTGCCGGCGCAAAGGTGCATCCCTATGTGCTGATGAATTACTCCGGCACCCTGGACAGCCAGTTCACATTGGCTCACGAAATGGGTCACGCCCTGCACTCCTACCTGTCCAATAAGACGCAGAACCCCATCGATGCCCACTATGTGATTTTTGTGGCAGAGGTTGCCTCCACCTGCAACGAAGCATTGCTGATGGAGTATCTGCTGAATAAGACGACTGATAAGAAGGAACGCATCTACCTGATCAACCACTTCCTGGAGCAGTTCAAGGGCACACTGTACCGTCAGACGATGTTTGCGGAATTTGAACTGAACATCGGTAAGCTGGTGGCTCAGGGTCAGACCCTTACCGCCGATGTTCTGTGCGCTGAGTACCGTCGCCTGAATGAGGAATACTTCGGACCGGATATGGTTGTGGATGACCAGATCGCTATGGAATGGGCAAGAATTCCCCATTTCTATTACAACTACTATGTGTTCCAGTATGCGACTGGATACTCTGCTGCGATCGCTTTGTCCCGTCGGATTCTTAAGGAGGGCGAGAGCGCAGTGAAGGATTATCTGAACTTCTTGTCCGGTGGCTGTTCCAAGAGTCCCATTGATCTGCTGAAGGGTGCCGGTGTGGATATGACCGATCCCGCTCCTGTGGAGGCAGCACTTAACTTGTTTGGCGAACTGCTGGACGAGATGGAAGCTTTGATTGGTGAGTAATATGGCAGATATTTTTCTCCCAACCCTTCACACCTTTGCCATGAATAATGTTTTCACTGGCTCTTGTGGTATGCTGCGATTCAAAATTGTACCCAATGTGGAAAAACTTAGCCCCAAAGAGGTAGATATGGAAAAAAGCTCCATAACTGCCGAGTTTTGGCACGGCCCTTTCTGCTACGAGAAAAGTGAAATAGAAGGGAAGGCCACCTTCCCCATGAGCGAGGATGGACGCCTGAAACTGAAGGCGTGGCTGGAAAGCAATGTATAATAAAAAGCAGTGCGTGATGGGACACGCACTGCTTTTCTGTTGACTTGCCGGACAGGAAGTGTTATACTTAAAAGGTAAAAATATACAGAAAAAGAGTTGATTTGATGGAAAAGAAAAGCCTTTGGCCTGTTTTTCGCGGCATTCTGTTCTTGGGTCAGTTGTTTTTCCAGACGTTATGTACAACATTTATCCTGCGGCTGAATATGCTGCCCCCAAAATATGTTGTCTTGTTTTTAGGCGCAATGGTGATGCTTGCTATTTGCACCGGACTTCTCCTTTTTATAAAAGTTTGTGGCAAAATCGCTTTGTGGCATAAAATTGTTTCTGCCATACTGGCGATCCTTGTGATGTTGGGTAGCGGTTTGATCTTTAAATTTGCGCTGGATGCCCATAAACTGGTACAAGATTTTACCTCTAATGTCACCAATACCCGGAATACCTATGTTGTTGTGTTAAATGATAATACTGTCAAATCTGTAAAAGATACCAAGAACTACCGCTACGGTGCTCTGGAAGATTACGATGTGGAGCATACCCAGCAAATGCTTGACTATATCCGGCAGGAAACCGGAGAAGATGTTGTGATTGCCAATTATACACAAGCATCTGCGATGGTGAATGCGTTGTATGACGGAGAAGTAGATGCGCTGGTAATGAATGGCGTAAGTATTTCTCTGTTGATAGAGCAGGCTGGTTATGAGAATTTTCTCTCCCGTGTTCGGTTGCTGTATACTCTGCCTTACCAGGATAAACAGCCGGAAGAAGAAAGCCCTGACGAATCGGTAAGAGAACCTTTTGTTGTTTACATCAGCGGATCCGATACCCGTAGCACACTTTTGCGTGTCTCTCGTAGTGATGTAAATATTTTGGCGGTAGTGAACCCCAATACCAGGCAGGTGTTGCTGGTAAATACCCCCAGAGATTACTATGTAGCCAACCCTGCCGGTAAGGGTGCGTTGGATAAGCTGACCCATTGCGGTAACTATGGTGTAGAATGTTCTGTTGAAGCCCTGGAAATACTGTACAATACAAAGGTTGCCTATTACGGACAAATCAATTTCGTTGGTTTTGAAAAACTGATTGATGCCATTGGTGGCGTTACCATACATTCTGATCGGGCATTTAAGGCAGGTTGGTCTACCTACATTCAGGTGGGTGAAAACAATCTGAACGGAGAAGAGGCATTGGAATTTGCAAGAGAACGGTACAATGTCAGCGGCGGTGATAACGGCCGGGGAAAAAATCAGATGAAGGTAATCACTGCGGTGATTGATAAAATGACATCCAGCAAAACCCTCATTGCCAATTATTCAGATATTATGAAGAGCTTGGAGGGTATGTTTGTTACCAATTTCACATCTGAAGCAATCAGCGATCTGGTAAAGATGCAGATGGATGATATGTCTCCCTGGAATGTGCAGAATTTTGCAGTTACGGGTAAGGGTGGCTATGCGGAAACCTATTCCTGGAAGGGTCAGGAACTGTATGTATCGTGGCCCAATGAGAACACAGTAAATCATGCAAAAACACTCATCAACCGGGTCTTGGAAGGTGAGATCCTGACGGCAGAGGATATGACTGTGCCCGAATAAGGGAAAAATATTGACAAACTGCGTATTTGTGATAAAATAAGTGCGATATGCAAAGGCAATGCGGAAGCCAGAATCTTGGCAGCACCCAAGCGAGAGGGGGATGGTGAGAGCCCCTTGTGTGCGCCTCTTTTCAGCCACTTCCAAGCAGCCCGGGATGACCGGGACGGCCTGCTCCCGTTACCGAGCAACTAAGATGCTCCCATTGGGAGTAAATTAGGGTGGTACCGCGATTAACCTCGCCCCTATACTGGGGGCGGGGTTTACTTTTTGATTGGAGGAAATAAAAATGAGTAAAAAACCCTATGGTGTAAACGAACTGCGTGAGATGTTTTTGTCTTTTTTTGAGAGTAAGGAGCATTTGCGTCTGCCTAGCTTTTCGCTGATTCCCCAGAACGATGCGTCTTTGCTGCTGATCAACTCCGGTATGGCGCCTATGAAGCCCTACTTTAAGGGTGAAGTAGAGCCCCCCAGAAAGCGGGTCTGCACCTGCCAGAAGTGCATCCGTACCGGCGATATCGAGAATATCGGCAAGACCGCCCGTCACGGCACATATTTTGAGATGCTCGGTAACTTCTCATTCGGCGACTACTTTAAGCACGAAGCCATCGCTTGGAGCTGGGAGTTCCTGACAGAGGTTGTTGGTCTGGAGGCAGACCGTCTGTATCCCTCTATCTATGAAAACGACGATGAAGCTTTCGAAATCTGGAACAAGGAAATTGGCATCCCTGCCGAGAATATCTTCCGTTTCGGCAAGAAGGATAACTTCTGGGAACACGGCGCCGGCCCCTGCGGTCCCTGCTCTGAAATCTACTACGACCGTGGTGAAAAGTACGGCTGCGGCAGTCCTGACTGTAAGGTTGGCTGCGAGTGCGACCGCTTTATGGAAGTTTGGAATAATGTGTTCTCCCAATTCGATAATGACGGTCAGGGCAACTACACCGAACTGATTCAGAAGAATATCGACACCGGTATGGGTCTGGAGCGTATGGCTGTTGTGTGCCAGGATGTAAACTCCCTGTTCGATGTGCATACCGTTATGAACATTACTAACCATGTGACCAGAATCACCGGTGCATCCTACGGTCAGAGCACCAAGACCGACGTGAGCCTGCGTGTAATCACCGACCATATCCGCGCCTCTACCTTTATGATTGCCGACGGTGTGCAGCCCACCAACGAGGGCCGTGGCTACGTTCTGCGTAGACTTCTCCGTCGTGCAGCCCGCCACGGTAAGCTGCTGGGTGTGAACCGTCCCTTCCTGTATGAGGTTGTGGAAACGGTTATTAAGGAAAATGAGAGCCACTACACCTACCTGCGTGAGCGCGCAGACCATATTATCCGTGTGGTGAAAACCGAGGAAGAGAACTTTGCCCGTACTATTGACACCGGTATGCGTATCTTTGGAGAAAAGCTGACTGCCCACAAGGCAAACGGTGAGACTGTTTTCTCCGGCGCAGATGCATTCCTGCTGGCTGATACC
>JAZOWQ010000119.1:0-2064 GCA_045659325.1 Faecousia sp.
TCAGCCCACTCGTCCTCAGCAAACAGGTGAACCTTGGAGCAGTCAACCTGGAAGTAGTTAATCAGCTGAGCCAGAGGAATGTAGGTGTCAGGCTCGGGGTTGCCCAAAATCATAGTGAAGGTCTTACCTGCTTCGGAAGCAGCCTTCAGGCGGGAGAACAGGGTAGCAATCAGAATGGGATGGGGGTTCATAATAACCTTAACATCGAACTCGGGGTGCCACCAGGGCTCGCGCTTTTCCAGATCCTTGCCGCTCAGGCTGCGAACATATGCGCAAACCTCTTTGTCCTTGAAGGGGACAAATTCGTGGGGCTGGAAGTCAAACTTTGTTGCGGGATCTGTGATAAAGTCTTTCATCGTACAATTTCTCCTTTTAATATTACTGTTTCCACATGCATCTTGTGGTCAACGACAATTAAATCCGCCCGTTTGCCAACGGCAATCTCGCCACGGTCTGTCATACCGTAGCACTTGGCGGGGTTGTAGGACGCGAAGTTAAACACGTCTACTAAGGAAGCGCCGGTATGTTTCATCATATTCCGGCAGGCCACATCCAAGGTCAGCTTGGAGCCGGCAATCTCACCTTCAAAATCAAAGCAAATATCGGTCACACCCTCATAGCCCTCCGGGATGGGGCCGTCAAATACGCAGGCGTCAGAGACCAGCATAATCCGGTCATCACCCTTGATACGGCGCACCAAACGGAGCATATAGGGGTCTACATGGATTCCCCGGCTGTCGCAAATCAGCTCGGCGAAGATTTCCCGGTTGTAATTCACCGTTTCATCCACGCATACGCCCCGGACCTCGGGATATTTTACACGGTTGCCGGTGGCGTTGGTGTGGTGCGTACCCACCTTCAAGCCATAAGGCATCAATTTCTCAATGTCCTCAGGGGCTGCCTCGGAATGAGCCACGGTAAAAATCACCTTGGGGTTTCTGGCCTTGGCAGCCTTCACAAACGCCTCAATGTTCTCCCGTTCCGGCGCTACGCACCAAGCGCAGACCGCATCACCGGCAGCTTCAATCAGGGGCTCATAATCTTCCTTGCAAATGGGGCCTTTCCAGGGGTTGCTCTCCCGGTCGCAGCCGAATTTGGGATTCATATAGGGCGCTTCCATATAAAGACCCACAAAATTGGCGCACGCCGGTGTTGCCATAGCTGCCTTCATAGTAGCAATCTGCTCCAGAAGGCTCTCCCTGTCCTGATTGAAGTACAAGGTGGGCAGCATCGTTGTAGTGCCGTGCTTCAGGTTGAACTGAGCAGCGTGGGCGGGGTCTTCAAACACCCATTTGCCTCCGCCGGCATGGTTGTGGGTATCAATCAGGCCAGGGCCTACATAAGCACCCTTCACATCCAAAATCTCACAGCCGTCGGGAATGGGAGTATTCCTCATTTCACCAAAGCCCTGAATGATTCCGTCCTCTACGAACAAAACCGCCTCGGGGAGGAAATGATTTTTCATAATGAGTTCTGCATGAATAATGGCGAGCATTGTATCACGCTCCTATGTTTTAGTGCAGAGTGTCAGACCAGCTCGCAGCATATTTCTATGTAGTCTCCGATTAAACGCGGCCTTCCAGCTGGTTATCGTAGTGCAGGTCGTAAGCCTTCTCCTCTTCGGTGAACTTACGCAGAGTGTTGATGGTCTCGCCGTTCTTCCACTTGCGGTCGTTTACATCCTCGGTGGTACCCATAACGGTGATGTTGGCCTGACGGGGACGAGCGCGAACATGGTCCCAGTCGATGAAGTAGATGTGAGCGAACTCACCGCCGTCCAGCTTGCCATCCTTGATGGTCAGGGTCTCGCTGCGGCCGAAGAAGACGGAACGCAGGTGACCGTCGGTATTCATAGAGGTGTAGTTGCCGGGCTCGTCAACATAGCGGCCGAACTGTGCGTGGATGGGGCCGGGATGACGGTAGTCGCCCTCGTTGGTGTAGTCGGGGATCATCTTGCGCATGATGTCCAGCAGGTCGTGCTGCAGGAACTCCAGGTCGAAGGAGTCGATATCGTGGGAGCACTCCTGAACCATAACGGAGCAGGTGGTGTGGTGGGAAACCACA
>JAZOWQ010000120.1:0-22591 GCA_045659325.1 Faecousia sp.
CAGATACATTCACTTCTACAACAATGAGCGCATCCAGAATAAAACTGGAGTGGCGCCGCTAACGCTACGCCACTCCGCTTAAAACTTAATATTCCTACATAGGGGTGCTTTTGTGCTGTCCGCACAAACTGGGGCTGTTCACAAAACAGACCTGTGTTTTTTATTCCTCCCAGGGGAAGTACAGGTTGATGTCCACATTGGTGGAGATGCCCGGCACGGAGCCGGTTTCCGTGTACTGCCACATATTGATTTTATAGGGATAGTTCAATACCGTATCGTAACGGGCCAGCCAAAAATCGTAATCCGTCAGCTCCCGTATGTAGATATTGTCATAGGAATGACTGATGTTGAAATACACCATAGGCTTGTATCCAGCGGCGGAAACGGTGTCGCAGAAGACCTTGGTGCAATCGGTCAGGGTGCGGGGGTCCATATTTCCGGTGCGGGATTCGGCGCTAATATATTCCCAGTCAAAGACCACGGGCATTTCCACATTCCAATCCTTGATCAGGTCAATCAGGTAATTGGCCTCCTCTACCGCCTCTGCCACATTGATAGCTTGAGAGAAAAAGTAAGCGCCAACCTTAATACCTGCAGCACTTGCACCGGCATAATTGGCTTGGGCGCATTTATCCTCAACCAGCACGCCCTGCTCAGAGCCACGCCAGCCAACACGAATCATAGCAAATTCCACGCCGGCCTCTTTTACCTTTTGCCAGTCAATCTCCTCCTGCCACTCGGACACATCGATGCCCAACACCGAGGTGGTGGACAAACAGGTCAGGTAATCCCCTTCCATGGCGAAGTCACCCAAGCCGATCGGGTTTGCCTCGGGTGGGGGTAATGTAGTCTCTGTGGTTACCGTGGGTACAAGCTCTGTGGTGGGTACAGTAGGCTCCGGGGTTTGCCGGGGGCCACCCAATGCCACGATAATGAATATCAGCACACACAGGCAGGTCAGGCCGCCAATGACCGCTGTCCAAAAAATCGGGGATTGATAGAATTTTTTCGCCGGCTGGGTTTCCGGCTCTACAATCGGTTGTTCAATTGGGGTTTCTTCAATTTGGAGCTCCTCCGTCGGAGCTTCTTCCACAGGGATTTCCTCTGCTTGGAGCTTTTCCAGTTGTTCTGTCTCTGTCTGCATGGCACACTCCTTGTTTTTTTGTAGTATAACACAGCTTGCGTGTCTTGCCAAGATGGGGTTTTGCGGTATATTTTCCCCCGATTGGGGTAAACTGTAAAAAGGCTGTTGCGACGGCAACAGCCTTCAGAGCGTCATAGAAGCCGCCAACCGTCAAAATGCAAGAAAACCGAGCTGGCGTTTTTGTCAATGCATCTCACAGCGACCTATTTAGCAATATTTATACTTTCAAAGCAAAGAAAAGCTTGCTACGCAAGACATTTTGTCTCACTGCACGACTCGCCCTCTACCGTATCTATATACGCCGACGAGTGCGAGTTGCTTGTCTTGCCGTCTTCTCTGCCCTCTGTTATGAATTGTTAACCTGCCAGAATATCCGCCTTCAGCACACCCTTTACCTGACGCATCAGCCGGAGTATTTCCTCCACGGGAATGTTCAGATTCATAGTTTCGGCAGAGATGGTCACGATGGCGCAGCCGTTGGTGGGTACGATAGAATTGATGGTCAAAATATTTGCCTTATGCTCGGTGAAAACTGTCAGTAGACAGGACAGAGCGCCCGGCTCATCCTGCAAAAGGAACTGGAAGGTAATCACCCGTCCGGACATCATATGCTGAAAGGGCAGCACCGCATCCCGATATTTATAAAATGCGCTGCGGCTGATACCGGTAATCCGGGCCGCCTCATTGACGGTAGATGCTTCGCCGGTGGATAGCAGGCGTTTTGCCTCCGCCACCTTCAGAAAAATCTCCGGCAAAGCCGAGGCTTCAATCACATAATATTTGGGAGTTTGGTTCATAGCGTCCTCCTGTGTCGGACAAGTGTCCTGTTCTCAAAGCATATTGTATCACACATTTTGGAAAAAGCAACCCTGTAAACAGCAAAAATCCTACAAAAGGAAAGGAGAATTTTATGGACCGGGAATCCATTCGCCGCGGCGCAATTCTGGTTGGCGGTTTTTTGGGAATATGGCTGTTTCTAAAGTTTTTGTTTCCCATATTTCTGCCGTTCTTTCTGGGGTTTCTGCTGGCGCTGGCAGCGGAGCCGGTTGTGCGGCTGGCCACCCGGCTGAAATTTCCCCGGTGGGCGGCAACCGGTATGGGTGTGAGCCTGACCCTTGTATTCCTCACCGGTCTGGCCGGTCTGTTGGGGGCCTCAGTGGTGAAGGAGCTGGGGGTGTTGGCAGGGCGTCTGCCGGATCTGCAGGATACAGCCACCCAAACCGCAGACAGGCTGCGTGTTTTTTTAGAAAACGCGGCAGACAAAGCGCCGGAGGGGGTGCAGCCGCTGGTGGACCGGTCGGTGGAGCGGTTGTTTGATTCCGGGTCCGCCTTTATGGAGCAGGCAACGGTACGGCTGCCCGGAGCCATATCCGGTTTTCTGAGCCGGCTGCCGGACGGCGCTTTGGGGATTGGCGCCGGGATTCTCTCGGGGTTTATGTTTTCTGTCCGTCTGCCAAGGCTCAAACAAACGGTTTCGGAAAAGTTGCCGGAATCCTGGCGGACGGGGCTGCTGCCTGCCCTGAAACGGTCCAAAAATGCTCTGTTCGGCTGGCTGAAAGCCCAATTAAAGCTTGCGGGTATCACCTATTGCATCGTAACAGCGGGCCTTCTGCTCCTTGGAATTCCCCTTGCGCCTTTGTGGGCAGCAGGGGTGGCGCTGGTGGATGCTGTTCCCCTGCTGGGTACGGGAACGGTTTTGCTCCCCTGGGCATTGGTGTATCTGGTGCAGGGACAGCATCTGCGGGCGATCGGACTGCTTTGCATATACGGCGCCGCTTTCCTCACCCGTACCGCCCTGGAGCCACGGCTGGTGGGGCGGCATTTGGGGTTAGATCCCTTGGTGACACTGATTTTTCTTTATCTTGGTTATCGATTTTGGGGAATACTGGGTATGCTCCTTGCCCCTATGCTGGTAGCCGCCATCACTGCCGCCACCGACAAGACCCAGACAGCTTAAAAACGGGTGTTGCAACGCAACACCCGTTTGTTTATTCACCTGCTATGCGATCTTCAATTCTTGACATCGCATAGACCATTTTATCATAGGTTTCCTGAGATACCTTTTGGTAGTAACCGCTTTGATAGGCCTCCATCGCCTCCCGGATACGCACCACCTTCAAAGACTTTTCTGCCTCGTTAACGGTGAATATGGGGGTATAGGAATAGCCTGTAATTTTGGCTTTGCCGGTTCTGTTGTCCTTGGTAATTTCCAAGTCCAGCACCACAGAATATTCCGAGCCGGCCCGTTGGGCATCAGAGAAGAAATCACCCAGAGAATAGGCAACAAACCGTCCTTTTTCCCCATCGAAGGTCATCTTTTGCACATAGTGGGAATGGGTACCGATAACCGCATCCACACCATTGCTCTGCAGAAGATTTACAATTGTCTCCTGACTTTCGCTGACAGTATTATTGAACTCACTGCCCCAATGGAGCAGAGCGATGGTAATATCCGGTTTTTCCTTATTCACCGCATTTAAGATAGAAGTAATCTTCTCCCGGTCCACATTCTGATACACGCTGTCGTAATCGGAATACAGGACATTGACGCAGTTTTCACTGCCGGGAGGCAATGCCATACCGTCCATACCCTTGGTAAAGGCTACAAAAGCGATTTTCACACCCTGTACGGTGCGAATGGTATAGCCTTTGCTCTCCTGGAAGGCCTCGTTGGTGGCATAGACACCCAGCGGCTCCATACCTGCGGCCCGAACAGCATCGATGGAGGATGCCAAGCCGGACACACCCCGGTTGATAGAGTAGGAGTTTGCCATCTGCACCAGATCTACGCCAGCCTTTTGCAGAGCTGTCACCATAGTCTGGGGGGCTGAGAAGGTACTGCCGTAGGGCTCGCCTACCAGATTGCCCTCAAAATTCACAGAGGCGATATCCGCATCGGCCAGCAGATGGGCCACATCCATAAAGGCAGCGGTATAATCATAGCCGGTGCCGCCGGCGGCCACTGTGGCATCATTGATGTTCAGGTCACCCACCGCCGCATAGTGAATGGTTGTGGTAGCGGGTTTGGTAGGCTCGGGAACTGTGGTTTCCACAGCCTCGGTCTGCTGAGAGGGTTGGGTTTGGGAGATGTCCGGCTGGGGCTTTTTCCGGGACAGTGCAAAAATCAGCACACCGCACAAAAGCACAACCACTGCAGCGGCAATCAGCTGTATACGCAGCTTTTTTCTTTGTTTTTCTGCCCGCTGAGCAGCTTTTTCCGCCCGCAGGCGTTTGCGTTCTTCGGGATTTGGCAGCATAGGACACCTCCTTTACACAAGATTAGTCTATTTTACACCATTTTTCCCTTTTTCACAAGTACTAAATCAAAACCTTTACATCTTGTTGTTTTTAAGATAAAATAAAACCCAAACAGGAGGTGTGCAGTATGTACCGGGATGCACAAGAAGAACTGAAACGGCTGGAGGAAGCGCTGTTGCAGGAGGATAACCAGCCGGAAGAACATACAAACCAATGGGACATCGATATAGACGATGCCGTTTCTGACATTCCTGATTTACCTAAAAAAGACAAACGTGGAAAAATCATCTTCGGACTGACAGTTGCGGTAATTGCCTTGACGGCCATGATTGTAGGCTTGCTGATTTATGTGTTAATCGGTTACGGGGAGGGCTTTTTATGAGCGGACCGGTAGGCCGGTTTGCGCCCACTCCCTCCGGGCGAATGCACATGGGAAATGTGTTCGCAGGCCTGATTGCGTGGCTGTCGGTAAAATCCCAGGGGGGCAGTATGCTCCTGCGAATGGAGGATTTGGACACCCAACGCACCAGTGGGGAGTTTGCGGAAATTCTTCGGAAAGATCTGCAATGGCTGGGCCTTCACTGGGATTTGGAGACACCGCCCCAAAGCCAGCGAAGTGATGTTTACAACCGCTATTTTGAACTGTTGGCAGATCAAGGGCTTCTCTACCCCTGCTACTGCACACGCAGTCAGCTCCACAGTGTCAATGCCCCACACCTGTCCGATGGCACTTATGTATACCCCGGCACCTGCCGCAATCTCACCGAAGAAGAGCAAAAAGCCTTTGGCCGCGCTCCCGCCTGGCGGGTAAAAGTGCCTGACCGGCTATGGACTGTGGAGGACCGGGTGCAGGGCACTTATACAGAAAATCTTTCCACCGACTGCGGTGATTTTGTGGTGCGGCGGGCAGATGGCGTGTTTGTCTATCAGCTGGCTGTCACTGTAGATGACGGTGAGTTTGGTGTGACCGAAGTGGTGCGGGGTACGGATTTATTAAGCTCTGCACCCCGGCAGATGTATTTGCAGGAGCTGTTCGGCTTCCCCCACCCTGCCTACGGCCATGTGCCTATGTTGATGGCACCGGATGGACGGCGGCTGAGCAAACGGGACAGGGATATGGATTTGGGATACCTCCAAAACCACACCACACCGGAAGCTCTTTTGGGCTTGCTGGCTTACAGCGCTAATTTGATTGACAGACTGGTGCCGATTTCCGCCCCGGAGCTGGCCAAGGAGTTTTCTTGGGAGAAACTGCGGAAAGAGGATATTTATTTGGACATTTCCCCGATCTTGGGATAATGCTTGCTTTTTTGTCAAAAAACCAGTACAATAAAGCTACCGATTACTTAGGAGGTTTTTCTATGGCAAAACCGGTTTTAGTGGTAATGGCCGCCGGTATGGGCAGCCGTTACGGTGGACTTAAGCAGATTGACCCTGTAGGGTCTTGCGGCGAAGCAATTCTGGACTACTCTCTGTTTGATGCCCACGAAGCAGGCTTCGAAACAGCAGTTATCATTATTAAGGAAGCCATCAAAAAGGACTTTATGGACACCGTAGGTAAGCGTCTTGAGAAATGCCCTATGGAGATTCGCTACGCCTATCAGGAGCTTTATAAGATTCCCGAAGGCTGTGAGATTCCCGAAGGACGCACCAAGCCTTGGGGTACCAGCCATGCGGTTCTGTGCGCCAAGGATGTAATTGGCGATGCGCCCTTTGCGGTGGTGAATGCCGATGACTACTACGGCAAGCAGGCTTATCGGGAGATTTACCAATTCCTCAGTGAGGGTGGCAGCGATTTCTGTATGATGGGTTACCGGCTGGGCAACACCGTCACCGAAAACGGCTCCGTGGCCCGTGGCGTATGTAATGTAGACGATCAGGGTTTCCTGACCCACATTGTAGAGAGAACCAAGATTGCTACCTACGAAGGGGGCATCCACTTTACTGAGGATGACGGCGCTACTTGGGAGGATTTGGATGCGGACACCCCCGTATCTATGAACATGTGGGGCTTCACCCCCGAATTTTTGGCAGAGGTGGAAGCTGACTTCCCCCGTTTCTTCCGGGAGGATGTGCCGAAGAATCCTGCTAAGGCGGAGATGTTCCTGCCTATGACCGTGGGTCAGCTGCTGCAGGCCAATAAGTGCCGTGTAAAAGTACTG
The DNA here is from genome assembly GCA_045659325.1 of Faecousia sp. Lineage (GTDB taxonomy): Bacteria > Bacillota > Clostridia > Oscillospirales > Oscillospiraceae > Faecousia. The sequence continues at coordinate 6,565 of JAZOWQ010000120.1, forward strand.
CGCACCATGGATAAGTGGTTCGGTGTTACATATGCCGCCGACAAGCCCGTGGTGGTGGCTGCGCTGCAGGATATGACGGACAAGGGGATGTATCCCCAAGGTCTTTGGAAATAATTTCAGAACCTTTTTGCTGCAACAGAATATCTTGGAATGAGCGGTGATTCACCGCAAAAAATTTCGGAGGTATTGATTATGTGTAACAATAACGGTTTCTGTGGTGGTAATATTTGCTGGATTATCGTGATCATCCTGTTGCTCTGCAACTGCGGCGGTGGCGGCAGCCTCTTCAACAACGGCAATAACGGTTGCGGCTGTGGCTGCGACAACAACTGCGGTTGCTGCTGATTGACCTAAGCGAAGGGTGCGTCGAAAGACGCACCCTTTTTATATATTTTCCTCATAATAATTGCATTTTACTCCCGCTGTGCTATAATAAGAAAAATTGCTTTTCAGGAGGTGAACGCCTTGATTTTCGGAAGATATATCAACCGCTATTACCTGCGGTTTGCCCCCCGGTTGCTGCTGGGTATTTTGACCCTCGTGCTTGTTGACTATCTGCAGCTGCTGATTCCCAATCTGTATCAGCTGGTGGTCAACGGTATTAACAACGGCTACATACTGGAAAACGGTGTGCAGATCGTCTTTGATATGGATTTTCTGCTGGATCGGATTTGTATGCCGCTGGTGATCATTATTCTGTGTCTGGTAGCAGGAAGATTTCTATGGCGGATCTGCTTTCTCGGCGCCGGTATCGGCGTAGAGAAGGACCTGCGGGACAGGATGTTCAGTCACTGCAAGGATTTGAGCAGAGAATATTATCAGGTCAACAAGGTGGGCAATCTGATGAGCTTATTCACCAACGATCTGGACACTGTGCAGGAATCCTTCAGCTGGGGTATGCTGATGCTGTTCGATGCGGTGTTTATGGGACTTTTGGCCATTGTAAAAATGTGGCGCATGAACTCCTTGCTTACCTATCTGTCTTTGATTCCTATGGCGCTGCTGCTGGCATCCTCCATCATTGTAGGCAACCAGCTAACCAAGCGGTGGGATGCCCGTCAGGAGGCTTTTTCCAATCTGTCTGACTTCTCACAGGAGAGTTTTTCCGGCATTGCGGTGATTAAAGCCTTTGTGAAGGAAGCAAAGGAGCTTCTGTTCTTCAAAAAATTAAACAAAGAAAACGAGGAAGCCAATATCGCTTTCACCAAGGCCTCCATTACTTTCCGGGTGATGGTGATGCTGTTTGTGGAGAGCGTGATCTGCGTGATTTTGGGCTACGGCGGTTACCTTGTGTATCAAGGCAAATTCAACGCCGGTCAACTGGTGGAGTTCATCGGCTACTTCAACGCCCTTATCTGGCCTGTTATGGCGGTTTCCGAACTGATTGATATGACCTCCCGGGGCAAAGCCTCGGTGAAGCGAATTTCCGAACTGCTGGATGCCAAACAGGATGTGGCAGACAAACCCGATGCAGCGCCCCTTGCTGAAATCCGGGGCGATATTGAATTTAGGAATCTCTCCTTCCGGTATCCCGACGGAGAGTTTGACGCACTGGAGAATATCAGCTTCACCATTCAGGCCGGAGAAAATGTGGGTCTGGTGGGCAAAACCGGCTCCGGCAAAACCACCTTGGTAGATCTGATTCTCCGCACCTACAACGTTCCTGACGGCACGCTGTTCATTGACGGCAGGGATGTGAACACCGTGGCTATTCGGGATGTGCGGGCAGGCTGCGCCTATGTGCCCCAGGATAATTTCCTGTTCTCCGACACCATTGCCAATAATATTGGGTTTGGTGTGGACAACCGAAAATCCCAACGGATTCGGGAGGCGGCCAAGCTGGCTGATGTTCACAGTAACATCAAGGAATTCTCCCAGGGCTATGATACGGTGTTGGGCGAACGTGGTGTCACTGTTTCCGGTGGTCAGAAGCAGCGTATTTCCATCGCCCGGGCACTACTGAAGGATGCACCTATCCTGATTCTGGACGATTCCGTATCCGCGGTGGACACCAAGACAGAGAAGACCATTTTGGAGAATTTGCGGGCTACCCGGGCCGGAAAAACTACCATTTTGATTGCTCACCGGATCTCTACCATCGAAAAGATGGACAAGATCCTCTTTATTGAGGACGGCCGACTGGAAGCTGTCGGTCCTCACGCAGAATTGTATGAAACCTGCCCTGCCTACCGAAAGATGGTAGACCTGCAGCGGCTGGAAGAGGAAGGAGGGGAACTGGGTGGCTGAGTATTTACCCCTCTTAATCATCGGCGGTGTAATCGGCGGTTTCACTCTGGCGTTTGTGATTGCCTACTTCACCATCAAAAGCAACAAAACCATGGTCAGCTTCGAGCGGAATATGCCCGACGGAGAGATTGCCAAGCGGCTGCTGCAATATGCCAAGCCCTTCTGGAAGGACTTTATTGTGGTATTTGTGATTATGCTCCTGTCCATTGGCCACAACATCCTCTCTCCCCTACTGGTGGGTCATATTGAGGAAATTGTAAAGAGCAAATTTGAACTGCCCTATCTGTTCACTTTGGTAGGACTTTACGGTATTATCCTGCTGATTAGTTTGGTGTGTACCTATTTTCAGGCTATTTTGCTGCAGAAAATCGGCCAAAAAATTCTATCCAAGCTGCGTATGGACATCTTCACCCACATTGAAAACCTGTCTCACGAACAGCTGAACAATATCCCTGTGGGCAAGCTGGTAACCCGTGTCACCAACGATACCAACGCCATTTCCATGATGTTCACCAATGTGCTGGTGACGCTGGTGAAAAACTCCATGGTGCTGTGCGGTGTGCTGATTTCCATGCTGGCAATCAATTATGCGCTGACGCTGGTGCTGCTGTGCTTTGTGCCATTTGTCGCGCTGTTCACCTTTATCTTCCGGAAGTTCTCCCGGAAGGCCCATCGGGCGGTGACTGATTCCCGTACGGATTTGAACACCTATCTGTCAGAAAATCTATCCGGTATGAAGATTATTCAAATTTTTAACCGGGAAGAGGAAAAAATGGCGGATTTCCTGGAGAAAAGCAAGAAATTCTCCAACGCCCGGAAACAAAGAATGTTTGTGTTTGGCATTTTCCGGCCTATGGTATATATGCTTTACATCAGTTCGGTGCTGTGTCTGCTGTATTTCGGCGGAAAAAGCTACATTCAGGACTTCCCTTTGCTGGGTCAGGTGATTACCAGCGGTACCATTGTCACCTTCTATATGTACGCCACCCGGTTCTTTGACCCCATTCAGGCCCTGGCGGAGCAATTTGACACCTTGCAGTCCGCCTTTGCCTCTGCAGAGAAAATTTTCACCATTTTGGATATGGAGCCGCAGATTGTGGACGAGCCTGATGCCATTGACCTGCCGGAGATCAAGGGTGAGATCGAATTTAAGGATGTGTGGTTTGCCTACAAGCCCGACGAGTGGGTGCTGCAAGGGGTGTCCTTCCATGTAGAGCCTAAGCAGACTGTGGCTTTCGTGGGATCTACCGGCTCCGGTAAGACTACCATTTTGAGCCTGATTTGCCGGAATTACGACATTCAGAAGGGTCAAATCCTCATTGACGGCATTGATATTAAGAAAATTAAAATCAGCTCTCTCCGCCGGCATTTTGGACAGATGCTGCAGGATGTATTCCTCTTCTCCGGCACCATTGGCAGCAATATCCTGCTGCGAAAAGAGGGTGTCAGTGATGAGGAGGTTATGGAGGCCTGCCGGTATGTGAATGCTGACTCCTTCATTAACAAGCTGGAAGCCGGTCTGGATGAGCCGGTACGGGAGCGGGGCAACAACTTCTCCGCCGGCCAGCGGCAGCTATTAAGCTTTGCCCGGACCATTCTCCATAAGCCGTCAGTGATGATTCTGGACGAGGCTACCGCCAACATCGATACAGAGACAGAACTGCTGATTCAGGACTCTTTGGAGAAAATGAAGAACATCGGCACAATGCTGATTGTGGCTCATCGACTGTCCACAATTCAGCACGCAGATAATATTATTCTGCTTTCCAAGGGCAAAATCGTGGAGCAGGGTACCCATCAGGAGCTGCTTTCCCAAAAGGGAAAATACTATCATCTGTACACTTTGCAATATCACAAGCAGCAGCTTTCTCAAAGCTAAATCACAACCCGCGTGTATTTTTTACACGCGGGTTTTCCCTTTTGGGATAATACTTGCATAAAACGGATAAATTTTGTATAATACGGATATCGAAAGAAAGAGAGGTTCGGTTATGGCAAAGCTCTATTTCAAATACGGCGCTATGGGCTCCAGCAAAACTGCTCAGGCGCTGATTACCAAGTACAATTACGAAGAGAACAATATGCATGTGTGGCTGATCAAACCCAGCGCAGATGTGCGGGATGGCGCGGATATCTTAAAGAGCCGAATCGGCCTGCAGGCTAAGGTACACATCATTGCCCCCGCAACCGACATATATGACCTCTTTGTGAATACCCAAAAGGGTAGCTGCGATGCCATTATTGTGGATGAATGTCAGTTTCTGACCCCCGAGCAGATTGACCAGCTGCGATACATTGTCAACGATTTTAATGTGCCGGTGATGTGCTTCGGGCTGCGGACGGATTTCCAGACCAAGCTGTTCCCCGGCTCTATGCGGCTGATGGAGGTGGCAGACACCATTCAGGAGATTAAAACTATCTGCGACTGCGGTGCAAAGGCTACCGTCAATGCCCGTATTGACGGTGAGGGCCATATCGTCACCGAGGGTGCCCAGGTGTTTCTGGGTGGCAACGATGCCTACATCGCCATGTGTCACAGGTGTTATGTAAACGGCATCCGTGAAAATCGGATTATCAAACTTCACGGAAATAATTAACTAACCGAAACCCTTTACCGCGCCGAAACAGAAGGGCCTGGGGGATTCTTAAGGGGGAGTGAGAGGAGCGCTGCCTGTGGCAGAAGAAGCGACTCGAACGAGTAGCCGCGGTCTGTGTGCAACGCAGGTGTTTATCACCAAGGCGCACACAGGGCACCGCAATAGGAAACGGCGATTATTGTCCTGTTGTGGTTCCCGATATCTTCCTTGGCGAATCGCCATCGTCAGCTATCGACCACTGCCACTCGCTCCCCTTCCTGTTTCCGCCACCGGCGGCGGTCGGGTCGCTCCCCCTTAAGCCGGTTCTTTGGTGACTTTCTTGCCGGTCAAGAAAGTTACCCGCCGGAGGCAATTTTTAAAGCAATCATCAAAAAGGAGTCTTATTATGGAATTGAAAGATATTCTCGCCAAGTGCGACCATACACTGCTTGCCCAGACCTCTACCTGGGAGCAAATCAAGGCAATCTGCGATGACGGTATGTTCTACAAGACCGCATCTGTATGTATTCCTGCCTCTTTCGTGAAGCAGGCCAAGGAATATGTGGGTGAAAAATTAGCTATTTGCACCGTCATCGGCTTCCCCAACGGCTATGCCACCACAGCTGCCAAGTGCTTTATGGCCAGCGACGCCGTAGACAATGGCGCTGATGAGGTGGATATGGTTATTAACATCGGCTGGGCCAAGGAGGGCAAGTGGACGGAAATTACCGAAGAAATTGCTGCCATCAAGGCCGCCTGCAAGGGTAAGCTGCTGAAGGTCATTATTGAAACCTGTCTGCTCACCGACGAGGAGAAGATTGCCCTGTGCAAGTGCGTCACCGACGCCAAGGCCGACTATATCAAGACCTCTACCGGTTTCTCCACCGCCGGCGCTACTTTTGAAGATGTTGCTCTGTTTGCCAAGCACATCGGCCCCGATGTAAAAATCAAGGCCGCAGGCGGCATTTCCAGCTTGGAGGATGCAGAAAAGTTTATCGAACTGGGTGCTTCCCGTCTGGGCACTTCCCGTATTGTCAAGATTGCAAAGGGATTGAAAAACGACGGCTCTTATTAAGGAGTTTTTATGAAGCGTGTGTTTTTGATTGTGCTGGATTCCTTCGGAATCGGTGCCATGCCCGACGCTGAGAAATTCGGTGATATTGGGGTGAACACCTTGGCGTCCTGCGCCAAATCCCCCTATTTACACATTCCCAATTTAATTAAGGCTGGCTTGGGTAACATTGACGGGGTGACCTGTTTACCTAAGACCAATGCACCTATGGGCGCAGTGGGTCGTCTGACAGAGGCTTCTCAAGGCAAGGACACCACCATCGGCCACTGGGAAATTGGCGGCATTGTGTCGAAGCATCCCCTGCCCACCTATCCCAACGGTTTTCCTGAGGAGATTTTGACCCCCTTTCGGGAAGCTACCGGCAGAGGTGTGCTTGCCAATGCTCCCTGGTCTGGCACTGCGGTGATTGAGGAATATGGCGCAGAGCATATGCGTACCGGAGATTTGATTGTGTACACCTCCGCTGACTCGGTGTTTCAGATTGCCGCTCACGAGGAGATTGTGCCCCCGGAGCAATTATACGAATACTGCCGGATTGCCCGGAAGTTATTACAGGGCAGGCACGGGGTGGGGCGGGTCATTGCCCGTCCGTTTGTAGGTGAGCCAGGTAAATTTACCCGCACATCCAACCGCCACGACTTTTCCCTGGAGCCACCGACAGATACCATTTTGGACGCTCTGCAGAAAGCGGGCCTTGCCACCATCGGTGTGGGCAAGATTTATGATATTTTTGCAGGCGCAGGTGTCAGCGAGCATGTTTACAACAAGAGTAACGCAGACGGTATGAACCACACCGCAAACTACGCCAAGCAGGACTTCGAGGGTCTGTGTTTTGTGAATCTGGTGGACTTTGATATGCAGTTCGGCCACCGGCGGGATGTAGACGGCTATGCCAAGGCGTTAACGGAATTTGACAGCTGGCTGGGGGATTTTCTGCCTATGCTGGGAGACGAGGATGTGGTAATCCTCACCGCTGACCACGGCTGTGACCCGTCCTATGCAGCTACCACCGACCACACCCGGGAGTATGTGCCCCTTTTGGTTTTGGGAAAGAACATCCAGCCGGTGAATTTAGGCACCCGTGACAGCTTTGCGGATATTGCCGCCACCATTGGAGATATGTTCGGCATTCCCATAGATACACTGGGCAAAAGCTTTGCTAAGGAGATAGAGAAATGAAAAACCCACTGCTTTCCATCGTCGTTCCCGCCTTTAACGAGGAGGAAAACATCTGCAACACCGCCAAAACGGTGCAGACCATTATGGAAGAAGCCCAAATCCCCTATGAGCTCATCTTTGTCAGCGACGGTTCTTCGGACAATACCTTTGACAAGGTGTTGGAGCTGGCTAAGGAAGACCGCCGCATTCGGGGTTTGGAGTTCAGCCGGAATTTCGGCAAGGAGCCGGCTATGTTTGCAGGGCTGTCTGCCATCAAAGGCGGCTGCGCTGTGGTGATGGATTGCGATTTGCAGCATCCCCCTCAGACCATCGTGAAGATGTACCGCAAATGGCTGGAGGGCTTTGAGGTGGTAGAGGGTGTCAAGAACACCCGGGGCAAGGAATCCGTGTTCCACCGGTTGTTCGCCAATACATTCTATGGCATTATCTCTGCACTCACCGGCTTTGATATGGAAAATGCCAGCGACTTCAAGCTGCTGGACAAGAAGGTAGTGGATGTGCTGCTGGATATGCCGGAGCGGAAGACCTTCTTCCGGGCTATGTCCTTCTGGGCCGGCTTCAAAAGCTGCCAGATCCATTACGATGTGGCGGAGCGAGCCTTCGGCGCCACTAAGTGGTCCTTCTTTAAGCTGTTCCGGTACGCCATTTCCAATATTGTTTCCTTTAGTACACGGCCTCTGGCATTGGTCAGCTATATGGGGGTCATTTCCCTGCTGGCCGGTGTGGTGGTTGCTATTCAGACTTTGGTGCGCTGGGCAAGCGGACGGGCGTTGGAGGGCTTTACCACGGTAATCCTGTTGCTGCTGTTCCTGGGTGGCGGTATTCTGCTGGGCCTGGGCATTATTGGCGGCTACATCTCTGCCATCTATCAGGAAGTCAAGCACCGCCCCCGTTATATCGTTCGGTTGGACACAGAGGAGCTGGTGAAATAAGATGCAGACAATAAAAGCGCTATTTCACAAGCATCGAGAAATGATTCTGTATGTCTTTTTCGGCGGTTTTACCACGATTGTCAGCATCGGATCTTTCATTTTGTTTGAAAAACTGTTGCATATTCACGAGCTTGTCGCCAATGTTCTGTCTTGGATTTTTGCGGTGGGCTTTGCCTATGTCACTAACCGCCGGTGGGTGTTTTGCTCCAGGGCAAAGGGAAAGGCCCTTTGGGCGGAACTTTGCGGTTTTTACGGCGGACGGCTTTTGACCTTGGGGTTTGAGGAAGGTTTTCTGCTGGTGTTCGCCACCTGGCTAAGCTTCAACAGCACCGCTGTCAAACTGATTGCGCAAATTGTGGTGCTCACCGGCAACTATATTCTGTCAAAATTCTTGATCTTTCGTAAAAAATAAAAGGGCGTGATACACACGCCCTTTTTTCTTTTTACAGAGGAACAGGAATAAAACCGTCCTTTGTAAGGATATACCGCTCAGTGTAGCCGCACTCCCGCAAAAGTGCCTTGGATTCCTCGAAATGGCAGGTCATCTTATCCACCCAATGGCAATCGGAGGTAATCACAACGCCAAAGCCCAGTCGTTTCATTTCCTTGATAATGAAGGGGTCGGGATAGGGTGTGGTTCGCAAACCACGGGCGATACTGCCGGAGTTCACCTCGAAATAAGGGATTTTGCCCGCCAGTGCCTCCGCTGCCTCAATGGCGGCATAGCGATATTCTTTAGAGTCGGAATCAAAAAACTGCACGGTGTCCCGGTGCTTGGTAACCAGGTCAAAGTGACCGATAATGTCGCAGTCGGCGGTCTCCGCCAGTGTGGGAAGCTGGCGGTAATACTCCTTAGCAAAGGCAAGGCCGTCACCGGCAAAATGCGCATCCACCATCTTGCGGTAGTGGTCCACCGGACCGTCAAATTCATAGAACTCCCCGTCCAGCTTTAAGCCGTGGGCAGAGCCAATTACATAGTCATAACCCTCAGGCCGCTCCGGGCAGCTGAAGTCAAATTCAATGCCGCAGAAGATATCGATTTGGTCGCCGTAGGTTTCCTTCATGCGGGCGACTTCCTTCCGATATTCCTTTGTAGCCTCCAGGGACATACAATAATACTCCGCAAAGGGCATATAGCAATGACCGGAAAAACCGATTGCGCCAAAGCCGTGGTCGATGGCATACCGGACAATCTCCTCCGGTGTGTTTTTGCCGTCACAAAATGTGGTATGCTGATGTAGGTTCTGCAAGGTATTCATACTGCTTCTCCTCTTTCCATTTCCCTTTATTATACTTGATTTTACCTTGGGGTCAACAGGTTTTTTCCTTTTCCTTGCTTTTTTCCGGAAATATGATATGATAACAAAAATTCTGTATCGGAGTATTCTATGAGCAAAACCTTAAATATGACACAGGGCAATCCCCTGAAGCTGCTGATTCGCTTTTCTCTGCCGCTGATGTTTGGCAATGTGTTTCAGCAGCTATATACTGTAGTGGACACCGCCATTGTGGGCAAGGGCGTAGGTATGGCAGCTCTTGCAGCCCTGGGAGGTGTGGACTGGCTGAACTGGATGATGCTGGGCATTGCCCAAGGCTTCACCCAGGGCTTCAGCGTACGCGTTTCTCAAAAGTTCGGTGAAGAAGACTTTTCCGGTCTGCGGCGGTTCATGGGGCAATCGGCTCTGCTTTCAGCCGTATTGGCACTCTTCTGCGTCCTGCTGGGACAACTGGCGCTGCCGCTCTTTCTTCAATTTTTACGGGTGCCGGCAGAGCTTTCCGGTATGGCAAATCTGTACACCCGAATTCTCTTCGCCGGACTCCCCGCAGTATTCTTCTTCAATTACTGCTCAGCGATGCTACGGGCGGTGGGCGACAGCAAAACACCGCTGATCGCTATGGCGGTTGCTTCTGTGGTAAACATCGGACTGGACATTATCGCCGTATTTGTTCTAAAATGGGGCATTGCCGGCGCTGCCATTGCAACGCTCTTTGCTCAGTGTCTGTCAGGCGGTATCTGTCTGGTCAAGATCTGGCGCACACCTTTGCTGCGGTTCGGTAAAAAAGACTTGCTGCCCGACCAAAAGGTGCTGAGCAACCTGATGGGAATCGGCAGTCCATCTGCCGCTAAGAATATGATTATTGCCATCGGAGGTATGGCGGTAATGGCGGTAGTGAACACCTTCAGCACACCCTTTATTGCCGGCTTCACCTCCACCAACAAGCTCTACGGCCTGTTGGAAATCTGCGCCCTCTCCTACGGCAACGCGGTGATTACCTATGTTGGACAGAACTACGGGGCTATGCGGTTTGACCGGATTCGCGCCGGTATGAAGAGCGCCGCTATTTTGGCGGTGGCTACCGCGGTAGTGATTTCTGCATTGATGTTCCTGCTGGGCAGGCCTATTACGATGTTGTTTATTTCCACAGAGAACCCAGCTGATGCGTTGCAGGCCGGAAATGTAGCTTACCATTATCTGTGTGTCATGGCCTCGTGGCTGCCGGTTCTGTATATTCTGTATCTGCTGTTTTCCGCTCTGCAGGGTTTGGGAGATTCGGTGCGACCCATGATTTCCGGCATCATTGAACTGGTTTGCCGGGTAGCGATTGCCGTTATTGTGGCCTATATTGGTCGAGAAAGCGGGATTTATCTTGCAGAGATTTTCGCCTGGACCGGCGCTGTAATTTATCTTGCCTATCACTATCGCAAACGAATCAAAAAGGGTATATGACATAGCAACAGATTGTTGCTTTACATTCCGGGAAACATTATGGTATTCTTTTCATAGAAAGCAAAGGGAGGGATGCCTATGCGTGACTTCGCAGTGCGTTTAAAGAAAGCGCGAGAACAAATCGGTTTTACCCAGGAACAGCTTGCTGAAAAAATCGGCGTGACCCGGCAGGCCGTCAGCCGTTGGGAGCGGGGTCACACTCAGCCAGATATGGAAATGCTCGTTACGCTAAGTGAGGCTTTGCAGGTAGATGCGGAAGTTTTGACATTTGGCAAAAACCCCAGCCAATACAAACAGTTTCAGAAAAAGCATCTGGTTTGCTTTATCTCTGCCCTTGCTTGCGCGTGTGTTGTTTTTCTGGTGATGACATTTTTAGGCCCGTATATAAAAGATTGGGTTAATAGCCACTATAAGGGTAATTTTGTTTATTTCTGGATTTTTCAATTGCTACTGCCATCCATAGGCTACTTTTCACTGGGTTTTGGCCTATCCGCTTTTGTTGCCTTGTTTTACAACACCGGTCTAAGCAAGCGATGGAGAATAACCATTTTGATTCTTAGTCTGATTGCCATAGCACCAAGCCTACTTGTGATTATAGACGACGCACTTGGTATATGGATACCCGGGCACAGCGAGCACATAACATTTGCGCTGTATTTGAGAACAGCGACCCTACCGGCTGTACAGGCGCTTTTGTATACGCTGCTTCCCATTCTATCAGGTGCTCTCTGCTTTTTGGGATTTCAAAAAGAATAAATAGACCCCGGAGGAATTTCCTCCGGGGATATTTTTATAATTGCTGCCACAGCCAAGGAAGCTGGGTTTCAAATTCCCCGCCAAAGGGGGTGGTATCAGGCGTATTGTCCAGCACCCGCTTTACAAAATCTGCCGCCAGCTGGGCAGACTCCATAGGGTCGTGGCCCTGCAGGTAGCTGCCTGCAAACACCGCGCTGAACATATCGCCGGTGCCGTGGAGCTGCTTTGCCCGCCGGTCGGTTTGGTAAGAGAACATTCCCTCTTCCCGCTGGATACCAACGAAACCGATGCGGCTCTCGGTAGGGGTCACACCGGTGATGACTACCGTTTCTGTCTTTTTTCCACAGAGCTTTTCCAGCATCATACGGAGCATATGTCCGTCGGTCTGTTCCTGATAGGGCAAGCCTGTGAGCAGGCAGGCCTCCGTCACATTGGGTAGCAACACATCTGCCATCGCTGCCAAATCCCGCACCACATCTACATGTTCTTGTGAGATACCCTTATAGAGCTTACCGTGGTCACCCATAGCCGGGTCCAAAATCACCGGGCAATCAAAGGCAGATATCAGTTCAGCAACTGCCTCCGCCTGCTCCGGGTCGGACAAGTAGCCAATCAAAATGGCATCAAATTCTGCGCCAATCTCCACCAAACGGTTGCAGGCTGGTACAATGTCCTCGGTGAGGGAATGGATATGGGGATTGGGAAAGCCCGTATGGGTGCTGAGCACCGCAGTGGGCAGAGCAGAACAGTTTACGCCCATGGCAGACAATATGGGCAGGGCCACCGTCAGGCTGCACCGTCCCACACAGGACAGGTCCTGCACTGTCAGAATCCGTTTCATACTTACTCCTGTCCTGCCCGCTTTTTCATCAGTTCACGCATACGCTGGCTATGGTCCAGGGTACGCTTGCGGATACGCAGGCTCTTGGGTGTGCATTCCAGCAGCTCGTCGTCTGCCAAAAACTCCAGACACTGCTCCAAAGAATAGTTCCGGGGGGTCACCAAACGGAGGGCTTCATCGGAGCCGGAGGCGCGCATATTGGTCAGCTGCTTTTTCTTGCAGACATTGACAGTCATATCCTCGTTACGGCTGCAGATGCCCACCACCATACCGGCATACACCGGTGTGCCGGGGCCGATGAACAGAGCGCCACGCTCCTGAGCGGCATGCAGACCGTAGGTCACAGCTTCACCGGACTCGAAGGAAATGAGTGAACCGGTCAAACGGCGCTCCACCTCGCCCTTCATAGGCGCATAGGTTTCCAAAACGGAGGACATAATGCCCTCGCCGCGGGTATCTGTCAAAAACTCACTGCGGTAGCCGAACAGGCCTCTGGAGGGCACTAAGAACTCCAAGCGATAGCGGTTGCCCATGGGGGTCATAGACAGCAGGTCACCCTTCCGGCGGCCCATCTTCTCAATGACACTGCCCATACATTCCTCAGGTACATCCGCCACCATTCGCTCGATGGGTTCGCAAAGCTTACCGTCAATTTCCTTGGACAGCACACGGGGGGTAGATACGGAGAACTCGTAACCCTCACGGCGCATAGTTTCCATCAGGATACTCAGGTGCATTTCGCCACGGCCGGCAACATTGAAGGCATCGGTGCCCTGCTCGCTGACATGGAGGGAAACATCCTTCAAAAGCTCCTTTTCCAGGCGGTCACGGAGATTACGGGAAGTGACAAACTTACCCCCACGGCCGGCAAAGGGAGAATCGTTCACGGCAAAGGTCATTTCAATGGTGGGGTCGGAAATCTTTACAAAGGGCAGCGGCTCAATGGCGTCAGGGGCGCAGAGGGTTCTGCCGATGGTAATGTCCGCCATACCGGATAGGGCAACAATTTCACCGGCAGACGCTTCCTGCACCGGTGCCTTACCCAATCCGTCGTAGGTGTACAGGGCAACCACCTTGCCCTTTTGCTTCATTACCGGATTGTGGTAATCGGTAATCACCACTTCCTGATTGACCTTGATGGTACCTCGTTCCACACGGCCCACGGCAATTCTGCCCACATATTCGTTATAATCGATGGCAGATTCCAACAGCTGCAAAGGTGCGTCCTTATCTCCCTCGGGTGCAGGGACATAGTTGACGATGGTCTCAAAGAGGGGTACCAGGTCTGTACCTAGTTGGTCGGGGCTGTAAGATGCGATGCCCTGACGGCCGGAACAGAACACGGTGGGAGAGTTGAACTGCTCGTCGGTGGCATCCAGCTCCAGTAGCAATTCCAAAACCTCGTCCATTACTTCGTGGACACGGGCATCGGGCTTGTCCACCTTGTTCACCGCCACGATGACCTTATGGCCCAGCTCCAATGCCTTACCCAGCACGAAGCGGGTCTGAGGCATAGGGCCTTCCGCGGCATCCACCAGCAAGATAACGCCGTTGACCATCTTCAGAATACGCTCCACCTCGCCACCAAAGTCGGCGTGGCCGGGGGTATCCACAATGTTAATCTTATAATCCTTATACTGCACAGAGGTGTTCTTTGCCAAAATGGTAATACCACGCTCCCGCTCCAAATCTCCGGAGTCCATAACACGGTCCTGGGTTGCCTGGTTTTCCCGGTAGATACCGCCCTGTTTCAGTAGCTCGTCCACCAGGGTGGTCTTGCCGTGGTCTACATGGGCAATAATCGCAATATTTCTAATTTTTTCTTGAATTGCCATAACTTCGGCGCCTTCTTTCTTTACAAATGTAAAATTGCCATTCCATCCTATCATACACTATACCACTTCCCCAAAAAAATTGCAATCAATTTGGCAATTTTTTACGAAATTTCAAGGCATTTCACCCTTGCAAACCTTTTTTCTCTGTGGTATGATAAGATACAACATTATATAGTCCCCCATTATACACTCAGGAGGTTTTACTATGGCTTATATTTACCCCGAACCCAGTCATACATTCAGTGAGTATTTGCTGATTCCCGGCTACACTTCCGAAAATTGCATTCCCGCAAACGTCTCTTTGCGTACACCTTTGACCAAATACAAAAAGGGTGTGGAAGAGCCTGCCATCAGCTTGAATATCCCCATGGTTTCTGCTATTATGCAGTCCGTTTCCAACGACACTTTGGCTATCGCATTGGCAAAGGAAGGCGGTCTGAGCTTTATTTACGGCTCTCAGTCCATCGAGTCCCAGGCCGCTATGGTTGCCAAGGTCAAGGGCTACAAGGCTGGCTTTGTAGTATCCGCTTCCAACCTAACTCCTGATGCCACATTGAACGATGTGCTGGCTCTGAAGGAGCGCAACGGCTTCTCCACCGTAGCCATCACCGACGACGGCACTGCCACCGGCAAGCTGATGGGTATTGTCACCGGTCGGGATTACCGCGTTTCCCGTATGGACGGCAGCGAAAAAGTTTCCACCTTTATGACCCCCAGAGAGAAGATGGTAGTTGCTCCCGCTAACACCACTCTGAAAGTTGCCAACGACATCATTTGGGAGAACAAGCTGAACAGCCTGCCCATCGTGGATGAGAACGACCACCTGATGTATTTCGTATTCCGCAAGGACTACTCCTCTCACAAGGCAAATCCCCAGGAGCTGCTGGACGCCAAGAAGCGGTACTTAGTAGGCGCAGGTATCAACACCCGTGACTTTGCTGAGCGTGTTCCCGCTCTGCTGGAGGCCGGCGCTGATGTGCTGTGTATCGACTCCTCCGAGGGCTACTCCTGCTGGCAGTCCAGCACCATTAAGTGGGTTCGTGACCACTACGGCGACAGCGTGAAGATTGGCGCAGGCAATGTGGTTGACCGGGACGGCTTCCGTTTCCTGGCCCAGGCAGGCGCTGACTTTATCAAGGTTGGTATCGGCGGCGGCTCTATCTGCATTACCCGTGAGACCAAGGGTATCGGCCGCGGTCAGGCTACCGCTTTGATTGAGGTGGCTGCTGCCCGTGACGAGTATTTTGAAGAGACCGGCATTTATGTGCCTATTTGCTCCGACGGCGGTATCGTTCACGATTACCATATGACTTTGGCACTGGCTATGGGCGCTGACTTTATGATGCTGGGTCGCTACTTTGCCCGCTTCGACGAGTCCCCCACACCCAAGGTGCTGGTGAACGGCTCTTATATGAAGGAGTACTGGGGCGAAGGCTCCAACCGCGCCCGTAACTGGCAGCGCTATGACCTGGGCGGCAACACCAAGCTGACCTTCGAGGAAGGCGTTGACTCCTATGTTACCTACGCCGGTACTCTCCTCGACAATGTGGAGGCAAGCCTCTACAAGGTCAAGTCCACCATGTGCAACTGCGGTGAGCTGACCATCGAAAACCTGCAGAAGAATGCCAAGATCACCCTGGTATCCTCCGTTTCCATTGTGGAAGGCGGCTACCACGATGTGACCCTGCGCTCCGGCCCTGCAAGTAAGTAATCATCCATAGATGTGTTATGAGTAATCTTGGTAATAGTAAAATCAACCAGAAAAATAAGGCATATTGAAAGGAAGAGATTCGCATGAAATTCTGTGGAAATTGTGGCAAGGAAACAAATGCAAAAATTTGTCCCCATTGTGGAGCAAAC
>JAZOWQ010000121.1:0-2081 GCA_045659325.1 Faecousia sp.
AATTTTCCCACAAACTCCAGCATAGGCGCCAGGATCGCATCGCCCTTCAGCGCAAAGCGGTCCTCAATAAAGCCGCAGTAAAAGCCCACCGTCTGGTAATCTCCGATGCGTCGCACCAGCGTACCCACCGATGCGCCATACAGATCATCCAATTTTTCCGTAATGCGCTGCAGATCGGGATAGCCCTCGCAACCCCGCAGCAGCACCGCCGGGATCAAGGCATTCACGCCTGCCTCTTCCATCGTCATAGGCCGCAAAAACTGAATGCTCAACGCGCTCTGCTTAAATCGCCCGGCCTGCATATACCGCAAAACCACCCCGGGCAGAATTTCCAAAGTTTGAACCATAGTTTCTCCTGATGTAAATTGTTGTTTACGGTATTTCCTGCTGTAGGGGAGGGTCTTGACCCTCCCTCAACGTAACGATTATTGCACTGTAAATATACTGCAGAATTGTTAGATTTCTGCAAGAAACCAAGCCGCTCCAATTGTTTTGGGTTTAGGGAGGGTCAAGATGTATAGTGTAGTAACATAGTTTACACATTGTGCAAGGACATGGTTTACAGTTTTTGATATACTCAAGTCATACCATAAAGAGAAAGGAAGCTACGGTATGGCATGGGATGAAAGGACTGTAGAACAAATGAGAGAAGAATTTGTGAGGCGCGTGCTGGCTCAGGAGCAGAGCAAAGCAGCTCTGTGTCGTGAGTACGGCATCAGCCGCCCAACAGGCGACAAGTGGATCGAGCGGTTCCAGGAAGGCGAAAGCATGGCTGACAGAAGTCGCGCGCCGCTGACGACTCCCGGCAAGATTCCTGCTGAGACAGAAGCGGAGATTGTGCGGATCCGGCAGTTGCATCCGGCAATCGGAGCTGTGAAGCTACGCAAGATCATGCACGATGCCGGCTACGAAGGCCTGCCTTGTGCCCGGACATTCAACAATGTTTTTGCACGGAACGGCCTAATCGAACGGGAAGCCAGCCAGGCGGCCACGCCATATCAGCGATTTGAGAAGGCTGTTCCCAACGAAATGTGGCAGGCCGATTTCAAGGGGCACTTCCAAATGGAGAACGGATACCGATGCCATCCCCTCAACATCATTGACGATTGCAGCCGTTACAATCTCTGCATCGAAGCGTTGACCAATGAAACTTTTGAGGCGGTAAAACCGGTGATGGACCGCCTTTTTCGGGAATATGGGCTACCATTCAGCTTTCTTTGCGATAACGGCAATCCATGGGGAACCGCTCAAAGCCTCGGATATAGCAGGTTTGAGGTATGGCTAATGGAGCTTGGCGTACTGACACTTCACGGTAGGCCACGGCATCCGCAGACCCAGGGCAAAGAAGAACGGTTTAATCGTTCTTTTACAAGGGAATGTTTGAAAGGAAAATCCTTTGCAGACAACAACCACGCACAGGCTTGTTTTGATGAGTACCGTACCTTTTACAACGAGGTCAGACCGCACTTCTCGCTTGATCTGGATGTTCCGTCAGCCCACTACAAACCCAGCGCAAAACAAATGCCGGATAAAATCGCAGATTGGGAATACGGCTCCGAGTACAAACTGTGCAAGGTGAAGGAAACCGGATATTTCAACTATAACGGGCAGGGATTCTTCTTGAGCGAGGCCTTTGCTGGAAAGACGATTGCCGTACGAGAATCTCATCTGCCAGGACAGATTACCCTGGTTTTTCGGCAATTCAAAATAGGGCGTATTGATCTCGATAACCGGGTCTATACACTCAGAAAAGCATATCTTTTGGAGGGCGACCCAAGAGCAAATGTGTAAACCATGTTGTTGCACAATCTGTAAACCATGTTGCTCTTGACACAAGACCCTCCCCTACGCAAACACATAATTGCACGATAAACTGAAATTGGAACACCATTGTCGTTTTTACATGACATGAGAAAGGAAACACTATGATCGATGTAATTGCATTAGGCGAACTGCTGATTGACTTCGCCACCCAGTCCACCGACATCGACGGCTATCCCACCATGGCTGGGCATCCCGGTGGCGCGCCAGCCAACTTTCTGGCAGCGCTGGCCAAATTCGGCGCCAAGGCGGCCCTGATG
>JAZOWQ010000122.1:0-3518 GCA_045659325.1 Faecousia sp.
TTTTGGAATTTATCGATTTTCACACCCACGTCTATCCCGATGCCATCGCCCCCAAAGCCGCCGACAGCATTCGTGTCTTTTACGGCTTTGGCGAAAAGGCTATGGATGGCACAGTCAAAACTCTGTTGGAACGGGGCAGCGCCGCCGGAACCCACCGGTTTGTAATCCTGCCGGTGGCGATGCGGCCGGACAGGACCCGACATATCAACGATTTTATCCTGTCGCAGGTTGCGCAAGAGCCGCGTTTTTTCGGTTTCGGCACCGTCCACGCAGCTATGGATAACATCGTGGAGGAAGTAGACTATATTTTGGAAAAAGGTCTGCGGGGCATCAAAATGCACCCGGATTCTCAGGTGTTTGCCATCGATGACGAGCGGTTATTCCCTGTGTATGAGCATATTCAGGGCAGACTTCCTGTAATTTTGCATATGGGTGACCACCGTTTTGACTATTCCCATCCTGCGCGGCTTCGTCGGGTGCTGGACAGCTTCCCCAAGCTGCAGGTGATTGCCGCCCACTTTGGTGCCTATGACATCTATGAAGAGGCTTACGAACATCTGAAGGACACGGACTGCTTCTTTGATGTGTCCAGTTCCCTGATGTTTATGGGAGAAGGCGTGGCAGAAGATTATGTAAACCGATACGGCGCAGAGCGTTTTGTCTACGGCAGCGACTACCCTATGTGGGATCCTGTACAGGAAATGGAGCGGTTTCTCAAACTGAAGCTTACTGACAACCAGTTTGAGCAAATTGCCAACAAAACCGCAAAGGGAATTTTAGGTATATAAGCATAACGACCCACACCAGCGTGTGGGTCGTTCTTTTACTCTCTCTTTTTCTTTTTTCTCTGGAAAGATGGGCAACTGCACCGGTAAACCTCCGTTTACTGTTCCAGAATTCGGAAGCAGTTTTTATCATAATCAATCAGACCGTCGTCACGCATTTTCACCAATTCCCGGGTCAATGCACTGCGGTCTACGCACAAATATTCCGCCAATTCCGTTCTGCCAAGGGGGATTTCAAAATAACGAGCATTTTGACTTTGGGCCTGGGCAGACAAGTAAGCCAATAGCTTTTCCCGAATGGTGCGCTTGGAAATCACCTCGATTTTCCGAATCAAATCCCGGTTCTTGTCAGCAATAATATGCACCATATTCTCCACCAACTGATGATGGCAGGCGCAGGTGTTGGTGCAGCTGTGCATCACCCGATCCAAGGGAATCAGCATAATATCCGCATCCTCGGAGACAATAAATGTCACTGCGGAAAGCTTATTTTTGCCCCAAGCAAAGGACTCACCGAAGATTTCATCCTTGCCCATACGGGCCACCAGCACCTTGTTGCCCCAGACATCTTCCTTAATCATATCCACGAAGCCGCTTAGCACAATACCAACATTGCGGATATTCTCCTCCTCAAAGGCGATAATATCACCCTTGCGGAAGGATGCCACATGGTAACCAATGCACCCCAGCATACCCTTACGGTCCTCCGGGGCAATCCCCTCAAATAAGGGCGCATTTACATCCATAATATTTACCTGCATCCCAATCGCCTCCTTTGTTTTATTGTACACCAAAAACCCCTATGTTGCAACTATCACATTGCCGCATCTGCAAAAAACCGCACCGAAGAAATCTCTTCGGTGCGATTGATCGTTTACTTACTCAGCAGTGTAGTTATCGAAGTAGCCCTGGATATACACGAAGGGAGTGCCCTTGTCGCCGGAGCCGGAGGTCAGGTCGCACAGAGAGCCGATCAGGTCGGTCAGGCGGCGGGGAGTAGTACCCTGAGATACCATGTTACCCACCAGGCTGGTGTCGTCCTTCTCTGCGATACGGGCCTTGATAGCCTTCTGCAGTTCCTCACCGGTAAGGCCGGCAAAATCGTTATCGGCCAGATACTTCAGCTTCAGCTCGTTGGGAGTGCCCTCCAGACCTGCGGTGTATGCAGGAGAGACAACAGGGTCAGCCAGCTCCCAAATCTTACCCACAGGATCCTTGAAAGCGCCATCGCCGTAGACCATAACCTCGACCAGCTTGCCGGTCTTCTCCATCAGGCGGCTCTGAATATCCTCAACCAAGTCCTGGCACTCTCTGGGGAAGAGCTTGATTTTCTCCTCGGTGGACTTGTTGGAGCCCAGCAGGCCGTACTGGGGATTGTAGCCGCTGTTACCGCGGGGCGCGCTCATAATATCGTCCATACCGAACACCTTCTCAGCGCCGGCAGCACGGAGGATCCGCTTGGTACGAGCTCTGGTGTGAATGTCGCAGTTCAGCACATTCTTGGTGTAGTTCAGAATCACGCGGGGGTCGTTGGCAAAGACAAACTCGATCTCTGCGCCGCAGCCTTCCACCAGTTCCTTATAGAACTCTACATAGTCCATACCGGTGAAGGGGTGCTTCTCATAGCCGAAGGCCTCCCGGTACTGCTTGATATCCAGCACATCGCTGTAGGGGTTCACGCCGGACTCGTCCAGCTTGTCAGGGCTGACCAGGTTATTGCCCACCTCGTCACCGGGGTAGCTGAGCATCATAATAACCTTCTTGCAGCCGGAGGCGATACCCTTCAGGCAGACAGAGAAACGGTTACGGCTGAGAATGGGAAAGATAACGCCCACGGTCTCGCCACCAAACTTCTCCTTCACATCTGCGGCAATGTCCTCCACAGTAACATAGTTACCCTGCGTACGGGCAACGATAGACTCCGTAATAGCAACGATATCCCGGTCACGGACGGCAAAATCACCATTTTCCACAGCCTGCATCACGCAGTCGGTCACGATTTTTGCCAGATCATCTCCCGTGCTGATAATAGGGGCGCGGAGGCCTCTGGATACGGTTCCAATCATACGGCTCATAAAAAGCACTTCCTTTTCATTTCGATTTCACATTTCCTAACAAAAACTCTGCCAAAAAGAGCCTTTGCGCCGACAGTCTATCTGTTTTACTAACAAAAGACAAGCTATCGGACACTTTATTTTATCAAAGCTGCATACAACTGTCAATATTTTTTTGCGTCACAGATAGTATTTCCCCAATGGAAATTTTTACTCAGCAAAGAGGGACAGGCCCGCAGGCAGCTTGTGTCATTGCAGCAGCTTCAAATTAGATGCATCTTATTTCCAAATTTTGGCAGTCAGCGGCTGAATCTCCTCTGTGAAGGGGTACATTCCCTCCGGCAGCTTTTCCCACTTGAACCGTTTCAGGTTTGCTGCGCCGGCGCCGGGGGTATCAGCACAGTAGATCAGGTCGGAGATCTTACCGTAAGGCACACGGAAAGAGGTATTTGCCTTGACCACGATCAGATCATATAAGGTAGGCTCAATACCGAAGTGGCGGAACAGCTGAGGATCACCGGTCTTGCAGGGGGATCCACAAACAAGCACATCAATATTGCCAAAGCTAATGACCGCAGCCAAGCCAACATAGCCCACAGCTTTTCTGTTGGCAGGACCTTCCTGGACAAAGTAGCCATCATGCAGAGAACGAACTCTGCCAACTGCCTTCAAGGGACCG
>JAZOWQ010000123.1:0-9624 GCA_045659325.1 Faecousia sp.
AGCGCTCTTTCCAAATATTCGCAATCGCAATGGCCGGATTAATATGTCCTCCGGTACCACCGCAGGTAAACACCACATTCATAGGAAATCCTCCTGTCTGGCTGCCCGATTGCGGTCACGGGAAATACCAAGCAGTATTCCCATCTCCGCCAAATTTACAGCCAGTGCCGTACCGCCGTAGGAAAAGAACGGCAGAGCAATTCCGGTGGAGGGAAGCAGATTTGTCACAACACCTAAGTTGAGTATGGTCTGGACCGCAATTAAAGTCACAAGGCCGGCCGCCAGCACCGTACGGAAGCGACTTCCGCCGTGGAGGGCAATCCAATAGCCTCGCAGAATCAAAGCAGCAAACAAAGCCATAATCAGCACTGCGCCCACAAGGCCAAGCTCTTCACAAATAATGGCAAAAATATAATCGTTATACTGAAAGGGCAGGTACAGATATTTCTGTCTGCTTTTGCCTAAACCTAAACCGAACAGACCTCCGGAGCCAATGGCATAAAGAGATTGCAAAATCTGATAACCGGTATCCGAGGGATCCTGCTCCGGGTGACGCCAGGCGGTTACCCGGTCACCAGCATAACCCATAAGGCTGATATATACAAGCACAAATAAAGCCGCACAGGCAGCGCCGGCCAGCAGCCATTTTGGGTGAGTGCCTGCGATAAACATCATCACCACTGCCACCATACCCATCAGCATAATGGCAGAAAGGTGCTTTTCCAACGCCAGCGGCACCAAGATTCCCAGCAGTGCTGCGCCAAAGCCCAGCACGCCTTTCCGGAATTCCCTAGCCTGTTTGCCAAAATCCTTTGTCAGCTTGGCAAACAGGACGATCATGGTAAATTTTGCGATTTCTGAGGGTTGGAACTGCAGCCCCGCAATGTTAATCCACCGCCTTGCGCCGTTAACGGATTGACCGAACACCAGCACAGACAGCAACAGTACAATACTGACACCGTACAGCACCCAAGCCCATTTCAGCCAGAATTCCGGTGGAATCCGGCTGAGGACCACCATCGCTCCTAAGCCGATAAGGGCACACAGACCCTGCTTTTGCAGGTAGCGGGTGGATTGGGTATAGCCGGTATCGTAATGGCTTTGGGCATAACTGGCTGAGTACAGCATCACAAGCCCTACTCCAAGGAGCAAAAGCAGCAAACATAAAAATATCAGGTCAACACCTTCGCCGTTTCGGTTTCTCCGCAAACGGCGGTTCTCTTTGGCATACAGAAAGCTCTGTAATGCCATGCTCGCTCCTTCCTCAGCTCATATGTCCTGCTACCGCAAACCACGCCACAATACACATCAGCGCAGAAACGGCAGCAAACACAACAACAATCTTCTCTTCCTTCCAACCACACATTTCAAAATGGTGGTGGATCGGTGACATTTTAAACAGGCGCTTGCCGTGGGTCAGCTTAAAGTAGCCCACCTGCAGAATCACAGAGAGGGTTTCCACAATATACACGATACCCACAAAAATTAGCACCAAGGGCATATCCAGCGCAAAGGCCAATCCGCAGACGATACCACCCAGAAACAGAGAGCCGGTATCTCCCATAAACACCTTTGCAGGATGCCAGTTATAGAACAGATAGGCAACCAGTCCGCCCACCAAAGCTGCCGGCAGCAGGGCTAAGTCGAATTTGCCCATACATACAGCGGCTGCGGTGAAGAACACCATCACAGGAATCGTGACAGAGCCGCACAGACCGTCTACGCCGTCGGTCAGGTTAACCGCATTGACGCAGCCCACAATCACAAACATAGCAAAGAAGATATAGACCATGGGGTGAATATCTAAGGTGATGTTTACAAAGGGAATGTACAAATTACAGGTCAGGCTGCCCTCTAAATACAGAAGATACAGATACAGGGCAGAAACTGCCATTTGGAGCATCGCCTTCTGCAAAGCGGTCAGGCCCAAATTGCGCTTGAATTTCAGTTTGAAAAAATCATCTAAAAAGCCCACCAGTCCAAAGCACAGGGCCAAAGCCAGTACATAAAAGACTGTTTTTTCCTCCATAGAGGGAATATAGAGCACCAGGCAAATAATTGCTGACAAGATAAACATCAGGCCACCCATCATAGGGGTGCCGGCCTTGCTGTTATGCCAGGTAGGACCAATTTCCCGAATGGACTGTCCGGCCTTCAGCGCCCGGAGAACTGGCAGCAGAAAATAGCCGATCACACTGGTAAGAACAACTGATACCAACGCGGTTATACAAACTCTTATCATTCGTTCTCCTCCGTAATCACTTTGTTTCTTCCAGGAACTTTTCCAGCACCTGTTCCATACGCATCCCCCGGCTGCCCTTGAATAGAAGCGTATCGCCGGGCTTTGCCATCTGCAGCAGGATCTGTGTCAGTTTTTCTTTGTCAGTGAAGGCTCTGGCATTACTCTGGGACATACCGCCGGTAACAGCGCCGTAGAGCATACGCTCACTGCTGGGGCCGTAGGCCAGAAGGATATCTGCATTTTTAGCTGCCACTCTGCCGATTTTGTAATGCTCGGCATCCGAACAGACGCCCAATTCCAGCATATCGCCCAGCACTGCCACACGACGACCGGTGCGGTTACCCAGCACGGTGAGCGCCGCATTCATAGACTCGGGTCCTGCATTATAGCAGTCCTGAATGATGGTGAAGCCGTTCTTTTCGTAGATCTCCTGCCGGCCTTCCATATTCCGGAAGCTATACAGGCTTTTCGAAATCTGATCCGCAGAAATATCAAATTCCTTACCTACAGCAATCGCTGCCAGCGCATCCAGCACATAATGCTCACCCTCCAGCGCTAAGGTCACGGAAATCTCCTCTGTGCCGGTATTTACAGTGAACTGCACGCCGTTTTCGTCTTGAGAAACGGACTTTGCTAAGACCTTGCTGTCAGAATTCTGAACACCGAAGTACACCACTTCCCTGTTCAGCACATCTCGCTGATTCCAAAGAAGAGAATCGTCACCGTTTAAGACAATTCTTCCGTTAGAAGGCATACCCTCCAGAATTTCAAGCTTTGCCCGCAGGATACCCTCCATAGAGCCAAGGTGCTCAATATGCATGGTGCCGATGTTCACAATCACCGCCACATCGGGCTTGCCGATAGAAGCTAAATAAGCAATCTCCCGGAAGTGGTTCATTCCCATTTCCAACACTGCCACCTGAGTATCCTCCGGCATAGACAGGATTGCCATAGGCATACCAATGTCGTTATTATGATTCGCCGGGGTCTTGGCTACTCGGTAGGTGCTTTCCAAAATGGCAGAAATCATTTCCTTAGTGGTACTTTTCCCCACAGAGCCGGTGACACCCACTACCTTCATACCGATGCGTTCCCGTTCACCACGGGCAATTTCACCCAAGGCAATCCGGGTATCCGCCACCACGATTGCAGGGTAATCCCCGTCACAGTGGGTGCACAGCACTGCTGCCGCGCCCTTCTGGAGCGCTGCGGGAATGAAATCGTGTCCGTCCCGCTCTCCCTGCAAGGCAATAAAAAGCTGGTCTTTTTCTATTTTGCGGCTGTCGTTATTAGCGCCAAGAAAGGTGATGTCCTTATATTTGGAATCAACCTTTCCACCGCACCATCGGGCCGCTTGTTCCAAGGTAATTCTACCCATTATCCGTTCTTCTCCTTCAAATATGCAGCCACCACTTCCCGTTCGTCCAAATGGTATTTCACGCCGCAAATTTCCTGGTAGGTTTCGTGTCCCTTTCCAGCCAGTACTATTATATCATCTTTTCCCGCAATGTCCATAGCGTGTTGAATGGCTTTGGGGCGATTTTCAATTATTTCGTAGTTATTTTTTGCCGAATTTACCCCTTTCAGGATGTCCTGTATGATTTTTCCCGGATCTTCTGTACGGGGATTATCAGAGGTGATAATGGCATAATCAGCGATATCTACACCGATACTTCCCATAATGGGACGCTTCACCGGATCCCGGTCTCCGCCGCAGCCAAAAACGGCAATCAGGCGACCTTTACAGTAGCCCTTGACGGAGGAAAGGACATTTTCCAAGCCGTCGGGGGTGTGGGCATAGTCAATCAGCACCGTGTAATCTGTTCCGGGGGTGGGAACAACCTCTACTCTGCCCTTGACACCCTTGGCGCTAGCCAAAGCGGTGGCAGCATCTGCCAGAGGAATTCCTAACTGCAATGCGCAGCCCAAAACGGACAGGGCGTTATATACGGTAAACTTTCCGGGAATGGGCAGGCGCACCGCTATCCGCTCCTGTCCGTATATCGCAGTAAAGGATATGCCGTCGGACAGCAGCTCCAAGTCTTCTGCAAACAGATCGGCTTTTCCTTTTACGGAGGTGGTTAACAGTTCGCAAGTTGCATTTTTAGTAATGCGGTCAAACCACGCATCATCCTGATTGGCAACCGCCTTTTTACAACGGCGGAACAGTTCCGCCTTGGTATCGCAGTAGTGTTCCATAGTCTTATGGAAGTCCAGATGGTCTTCGGTCAGGTTGGTAAAAGCCGCCACCTCATAGTGTAAGCCTGCCACTCTGTCCAGCGCAATCGCATGGGAGGACACCTCCATAATGGCATGGGTGCAGCCTGCAGAGCGCATTTGGGCAAGGAGCGCCTGCAATTCAAAGCTTTCGGGCGTGGTACGCTCGGTGGGAATCACCGTCTTACCAATCATATTCTCCATGGTGCCCATAAGACCTACTTTTGCGCCGATGGTGGTTTCCAAAACATGCTTCAAAAGCAAGGTTGTGGAGGTTTTGCCATTGGTGCCGGTAACACCGATCAGTTTCATAGAATCCCCGGGGTGATCAAAGAAATTGCCGCCAATCTGCGCCAGCGCCAGCCGGTCAGATTTTACTTGCACATAGGGTACATTTCCCCCTTGGGGCTGAGCGGTCACAATTACTTCTGCGCCCTTTTCCAGCGCCATCGGAATATACTTATTGCCATCGGTGGCAAAGCCGGTAATGGCCACAAACAGACTGCCAGGTGTTACCTTTCGGGAGTCATACACCACAGAAGTAATTTCCGTATCCATATTCACATTGGCAGCAAGCACATCAATACCTGCAAGCAACTGACGCAATTTCATAAGATTTCTCCTTTGTACCTTTAATCGGAAGCCTTTATATCTGCAAATTCTAGTTTTATGGTTGTTCCCACGGGAACCTGTGTATCTTTGCTTTGAGATTGGGCAGTAACCACCGCACCGGCGGCATCGTTGCCGGTCACCAGTATATACAAGCCCAATAAACCTGCGGCATCACTGGCCTGCTGCCGGGTCATTCCCGTAAAGTCCGGAACAGTGACCGTTCTTTCCTCCGGAATTTCTCCCAAATACAGAAGCACCTGACTATTGCCAGGAACTATCTGACCTGCCATAGGAATTTGTGCAGTGACAGTTTCACCGGCGCCTACTGTTTGGCAAGTCAAACCGAGGGATTTTAACTGTTTTTCCGCTTCCTTCAGGGTCAGTCCTGTGAAGTCCTCTACAGTTACCTGCCGACCTGCGGCATCTTCCTCGGTATAATTTCGTTTTACTTCCAGGTAAGGCAGAATATCGGCCATAACCGCACCCACTGTAGGCGCTGCCATCACACCGCCGGAAATGTAGATGCCGGTGCTGCGGGAGGGGGTGTCCAACGCTACAAGTACAATATACTCCGGATCGTCCATTGGCGCAACCCCTACGAAGGATACAATTTTATCCTGCACCCGTTGTCCGTTTTCATCAAACACATCGATTTTCTCGCTGGTGCCTGTCTTTCCACCAATAGAAAAGCCGGCTACCTGTGCATTTTTCGCTGTGCCTTCCTCTACAACAGACTGCATAAGTGTACGCATCGTCTTGGAGGTTTCTTCTTTGATCACCTGTCGCAAAACCGTTGGTTCTTGCTGCAGAACCACATTCCCGTCTGCATCCATTACCTGAGATACCAAATACGGTTCAAGAAGATATCCGCCGTTTACCACCGCCGCAATGCCCCGCACCAACTGCAAGGGGGTCAGCTTAAAGGTCTGTCCAAAGGAGCCGGAAGTCAGGGAGGCTGTGCCCCATTTGTCGGTATCTGTCACCAGTTCCTTGGAAAAGAATACACCCTTACTCTCCCCTGCTAAATCGATGCCGGTTTTTTCCAGTATGCCAAAGTTTTTTACATATTCATAGAATCGCTCTCCGCCTAATTTCAGAGCGATATGCGCAAAGGCCAAGTTGCAGGAATTTTGCAGAGCTTGTGGGGTTTTTTGCGCCCCGTGACCGGCAGAACGCCAGCAATGGAGCCGTTGCGCCCGTCCGGGAATTTGCTCCGCGCCGGAGCAGTGGAAGTTTGTCTCCAAATCAATGGCGCCGCAGTCCAGCGCCGCTGCCATCGTCATCACCTTAAAGGTCGACCCCGGCTCATAGCCGTCGGAAATACATCGATTGCGCCACTGCTTCAAAAGTGCCGTATGGTTTGCCTCCTGATAGGCTTTTTTTCCGTCCAAAAATGCTTGGGAGTCTGCCGGCTTCAGCAGATATTCTGTTTTCATTTTTTCCAGCTCATAGGCTGTCTTCGGGTCAGCTACTTCCAAATAGTTGTTGGGGTCGTAACTACCCAAGGTAGCCATAGCCAAAATTTCCCCGGTATTCACATTCATGACCATACCGAATGCGCCGTTTTGCACATCATACCGGGCAATGGCCAGTTCCATTTGTTTTTCCAAGCAAGCCTGCACCGTGGTATCCAAGGTCAACACCACACTATTGCCCTGCCTAGAGGCAACATAGTTTTCATAGGAGAAGGGCATATCCATTTCGTTATTACCCTTGGTGGTAATCACACTGCCCACAGAGCCTTCCAGATAGCTATTGTAGGCCGCCTCAATCCCCTCTGAGCCTGTATTGGAGGCATTGGTAAACCCAATCACCTGGGCTGCCAAAGAGCCGTAGGGGTAATACCGCTTGGAATTGGGCTCAATGTGAATGCCGGATATCCCCTGCTCATTTATGTAGTTTCGAATCAGCGTAGCAGTTTTTTCGTCAATGCGGTCAGCAACCTGCTTATATCGCATTTTCGTATCCTTCGCCTGCTCACAAATCCACTGTGGGTCTAGGTCTAATATCTCCCCTAATTTTTGTCCGATTGCAGAAATATCTGCTTTGGATTGCTTTAATTCGTGGGGGTCAAGGTAGACATTTTCCACACTTTGGCTACAAGCAAGAATATTCATATTCCGGTCATACAGAATCCCTCTATCCGCCGTTACCCGTGTGGTACGGGTCTGGTTTCGCAGGGCAAGCTTTGCATAGTAATCGTAATCCCGCACCATCAGCGTATATAGCTGCATAATCAGCGGAATAAACGCCAAAATACCCAAACACAATGCCGTCAGGGTAATTCTTCTATGTTGACCGGTATCCTTGCGAATGCGATTGTATTCCCGTTTTTTAGGTGTCTTTCCCATTACACTCCGACCTTTCCGAAAAATGGGCAGCAAGGGAATCCCTCGCCGCCCATCGCAGCCTTATTTAAGTGTATTGGTCGGGACAAACTTTATGCAAACAGTCCTGTTAAAAATGTTCCGATACGCTGCCAAATGCTCATAGGCATATGGTCCTCTACCGTAGGAAGCTCCACTTCAATGGAGGTGCGGGAGGCCTGCTCACTGGGAATCATTCCCAGTGCCAAGGCGGTTTTCTCCACTGCTTCCAAATCGCACGCTTCCTCATACTGTGTCTGTAAAGCAGCATTTTTCTCCTGCAGCTGCTCTACATAGGCAGCCATCTCAGCGGTTCTCTGCTGCTCAGCGCGAAGCTGGCTGATTCCCACAACCATTGCAATCAGCATACAAATGGCAACCACAGTGCCCAAGGTGGCAATGGGGTCAATGTAGATCCGCTGGATTTTTTTCTTCTTCATTTGGGGGATTGTGCCGGTTTGCTGTTTTACCGCAGGCAAAACGCGTCTTGCTGCGCTGCCCTGGGTATAGTAACGGATATACTGGACATCGACTCTTTGTGCCATTTTGCCTGCTCCTTTCTTTTTACAGCTTCTCGCACACCCGCAGCTTTGCGCTCCGGGAACGGGGATTTACCTCTAACTCTTCATCCGTTGCCACAATCGGTTTCCGGCTGATCAGCTTAACCTGGGGTTTCTTTCCACAGACACACACCGGAAAATTGGGAGGACAGGTACAGCCTTTGGCCGCCTCTGCCATGGCATTCTTTACAATTCTATCTTCCAAAGAATGGAAGGTGATTACCGCCAACCGTCCACCGGGATTCAGCAGCGGAATTGCCGCCTCCATAGCTCTTTCCACAGAGCCTAATTCATCATTCACCGCAATACGGATTGCCTGAAAGCTCCGTTTTGCCGGGTGTTGCTTTTCCCGCAGGGCCTGAGCCGGCATAGCAGAGCGGATGATATCCACCAGCTCCAAGGTGGTTTCAATTGTCATTTCCTCTCTATATCGGCAAATAGCGCCTGCAATTCGGGGTGCATATCGTTCCTCGCCGTAATCAAAGAGGATGCGTTTTAATTCTTCCTGTGACCAGGTATTCACCACGGCATGAGCGGTGAGCAGGTCCTCGTTGTTCATACGCATATCCAGCGGTGCATCGGCCATATAAGAGAAGCCACGGGCACCGTCGTCCAACTGAGGAGAGGAAACACCCAAATCCAGCAAGATGCCATCCACTCCGGAAAGGCCCAAATCCTTTACCACCTGCGCCATTTTACAGAAATTGGAATGAACGAGGGTCACATTATGTTTATATTGTTCCAATCGCTCCCCTGCCGCTTTCAAGGCGACCGGGTCCCGGTCAATACCAATGAGTCTGCCAGTGGCGAGCCGTTTGGCAATCTGGAAAGAATGTCCTGCGCCGCCCAAAGTGCCGTCAATATAGACGCCGTCAGGTTTAATATTCAAGCCCTCAATACATTCATTCAGAAGCACCGAAATATGGTGGAATTCACTCATAGTCCAATGGCCTCCAAGGACGCCAGCAGCTTTTCAGGGGTGAGATTCTCCTGCTCAAATGCCCTGAATTCCGCAGCATCCCAAATCTCTGCCTGACCGGCGCGGCCCACAATCATTACATCCTTGCCCATTCCGGCATAGTCCAGCAAAAACTGAGTCAGGCTGAAACGGAACTGCTTATCGGGGCTGCACTGGGTTGCGTTCATAAAGATCAAGCTGGTAGCGGCAGACCGCTGGGAGATGGGTAGGGTGTTATAGTTTTCGCTGAGGGTATTCCAGTCTTTGGCGGTATAAACCGTCAGACAGCGGTGACCGCAATTGACGCCCAGCGTGACATAGAAGTCTTCACCCAGCTCTGCTCTCAGCTTTGCAGGCACAAAAAGCCGGTTCTTCTCGTCCAGCTTTGCAGGGTACTTTCCGATCATTTGCGTTCACCTCCACTCCATTTTACTCCACTTTGCTACCATTTTGCTCCATTTACTGATAGTATAATAGATTGTTTTTCAAAAATCAACACTTTTCTTTCAATTTTTTTACTTTTTTTCGATAAAATACCCTGTTTTTCTAATTTTAGAACGCTTGTTCTAAATAAATAGAACAAGCGTTGCTTTAAGATTGGAATATGAGTTTGCTATTCTCCAGTCTGGATTTGATTTTGGTAGGTTTCTTGGCACACCTTAACAGGTG
>JAZOWQ010000124.1:0-3990 GCA_045659325.1 Faecousia sp.
GTTGCGGTTGACCGCGATTTCGGTAAGAATGAGAACGGCGAAAAGGAAACCGACTTCATTGACTGTGTCGCTTGGCGTCAGACCGGAGAGTTCGTCTCCAAGTATTTCACCAAGGGCCGCATGGCAGTGGTGTCCGGCCGGGTGCAGATCCGCAGCTGGACCGACAAGGACGGCAACAAGCGCCGCACCGCTGAGGTCGTAGCAGACAATGTCTACTTCGGCGACAGCAAGCGTGACGGCGAAGGCGGTGGCTTCAATGCTGCCCCTGCATTCGGTGGCTATTCTGCCCCCGCATCTGCTCCTGCATCCGATTTTGCGATGCTGGATGATGACGATGCTCAGCTCCCGTTCTAAGGTTTCTATCTCACTTGAACTTTTTCACAATGCTTAAAAGGAGGTTTTTCTCATGGCTAACGAACAGCGTATGCGTCCCCGTAAGCGTAAGAAGGTTTGTGCTTTCTGCGTTGACAAGGTGACCGCTATCGACTACAAGGACACTGCAAAGCTCCGCCGTTACCTGTCCGAGCGTGGCAAGATCCTGCCCCGCCGTACCACCGGTACCTGCGCAGCTCACCAGCGCAACCTGACCACCGCTATCAAGCGTGCTCGTCAGATCGCTCTGCTGCCCTACGTAGCTGACTAATCACAAACAAAACCGCTCACTAAAAAGTGAGCGGTTTTTTCTATGAAAAAGAGGACTGCATCGCAGTCCTCTTTTTGTTTTATTTTGCAACCTTGAGAGCCTTCCGCTCTTCCTTGGTCTTGCAGTATTTCCCCAGAACGGGCACCAGGATGATCCACACGAAGATGGCGGTGAAGCCGCCGTTATACAGGCAGAAGCCGCCGTGGATGTTGGGAACGATGGTGACGATACTGTAGTGGATCATCGCAGCCACAAAGCTGTACTGCCAGCCGTACTTGTCGGTAATAGGGCTCAGACCGTTGGCATAGCACAGACCTACGCAGATGGCGGCAGCATTCACCGGCAGGGTGAAGTCACCACCTAAGAAGGCGGATACATACTTGGCGGCAAAGGAGGCCACCACATAGCCTGCCATAATGGGCCACACGTTGCTGGGGCGGGAGCCGGAGTTGCAGGTGCAGAGCATACAGAAGATCAGGCCAAACTGTACACCGTTGAAGTTTGCGCCGATGGCGTTGTAGTAGGCCAGAATGAACAGACCAAATACACCTGCATTCATCAAGAAGACCGCGTTGCCGCAAGTGCCGGAAACGTTGCCAACCTGATTGGGGTTCTTCAGCAGATTCCAGTAGTCCTTGGGAGTGCAGCCCAGCAGTAAGGCAAAAATAATAAACAGACCGAACAGCGCGCCGCAGAAAATGTTGACAACGGGCGCATTGGCAAGGGCCAGTTCGCCCACTGCACCGGGCAGAGCGATGCCGGGTACTTTGTAGAAAATCGCATTTAAGAGGAATGCACCCATACCCACAGGCAGGGCAGCGGAGTACAGATTCATACCCTTATGCACATTGGGAGAGTGGGGCAGACCGGCAGGCACAATAATGCCCATAATCAGACCGGCAATGATAGCCATACCCAAACCAAGCCAGTTGAAGCCTACGATTTCCGCACTCGGATACCGCACCAGCATATCGGAAATAAAGGGCGCTACACCGGTGGTGAAGAGGGCGGCGTTGAGGACTGTGCCCAGTTTCTGCTTTTTCAGCAGAGCAATCAGAGCAGTACCCACCATAGTGGGCCACATATTGATGATGTTGATACCCCAGGAGCAAAAGCCCAGAGTCAGCAAAAATGCCAAAGTGGATACATTGTTGACGGTTGCGCCGGTGATACAGAATAGAATCGTCATAATGGCGGCAACCAATCCCATATTCAGGAAAGTAGCGGCAAAACCGCCTACGCTAAAGTAGTTGGTGGACACCTTGGCAGGGTTCTTCAGAATCTCCCACAGACCGGTGAACATATCCTTCCGATCGGGCATACAGAATGCAGCAATCAGAAAACACAGAGAAATAAAAGCAAAAAACAGCTTCAAAAAGCTACTTTCGGACAAATTTCTAACCTTTTTCATACGCATACCTCTCAACAACATATTAAAAGTGGGCAATCCAATCCTGCGATCGGATTGCCCAGGCGATCGGCATTTTTTCACTCTTACACTCCCCTGCGGTGCTCCGCAATTTCGCCAGTTATGTAAGAGGTTTATAAAATTTAGATCTTTTCAGCGGCCTCAACCACGTGCTTCATGAGCACGGAAGTGGTAACAGCGCCAACACCGCCGGGAACAGGGGTAATTGCGCCAACAATGGGCTCAACCTCGTCAAATACGCAGTCACCGGACATACCGCCCTTGCCCTTGGAGGTGATCTTCTCGGGATTCCAGTTCATGGAAACGTCGATAACGATCTGACCCTCACGGACAAAGTCCTTGGTCAGGCTGCCCAGAACACCGGCAGCGGTCACGATGATGTCTGCATTCTTGCAGATTTCAGCAGTGTTCACGGTGCGGGTGTGGCAGATGGTAACGGTAGCGTTCTTCGCCATCAGCATCATAGCGGCAGGCTTGCCAACCACCAGGCTGCGGCCGATGACCACTGCGTTCTTACCCTTGCAGTCGATGCCGTAGTGATCCAGAATCTCCATACAAGCGGCGGGGGTGCAGGGGGCATAGCCCAAATCCTGACCTTCGAACACGCCTGCATTACTCATATGGGTCATAGAGTCTACGTCCTTGCAGGGAGCCAGACGGTTGCAGATTTCGTCCTGATCGTTCTTCAGGTGCTTGGGCAGAGGACGGAACATCAGAACACCGTGAACGCTGTCGTCAGCGTTGACTTCGTCGATGACCTTCAGAACATCTTCCTTGGAAGCGTCCTCGGGCAGAATGTAATTCTTAACAGCTACGCCCACTTCCTCAGCGCGCTTGGTAGCGCCCTTTTCATAGGACAGGTCGGAGGGGTTCTCGCCCAGACGGATAATACCCAAAGTGGGGGTGATGCCCTTTTCCTTAAGAGCAGCGGTACGGGTCTGCAGGGAGGCAACCAAAGCCTCGTTGACTTCCTTACCCAGCAATTGCTTTGCCATAACAAATTCTCCTTGTGTATGTAGTGAGATTTTCTGCGTCCTATTATTTCAAAATTGGACAGGAAAATCAATAATGATATTTAATGAAATTGATAGCTTTAAACTATTGATTACTGGCCGAAACCAGCCTTTACAGTGGTGAAGATCTCGTCGGCCATTGCGCCGTACTTAGCCAGCATACCGTTAGCCTTGGCGTTCATCTCCTCAGCAACCTCGCGGTTCTTGAGGCTCTTGGTGTTGATAAACACGTTGAGGGAAGCAGCCTGCAGAGCAGCCTTGCACCAAACTGCGCCGCAGCCGGCATCGGAAACAGCCAGACGGCTGCCCTTTTCAGCAAACACAGCGATGTACTCAATGGCCTGGCAGCACAGCTCCATAATCTTCATAGGTGTGGAGCAGGCGATAATGGTAGCCTCTTCCATAACCTTATCCCGGTTGGGGTCGTCCTTGGGGATACCGTAAGCCTTAGCCAGGGGCAGGAAGTTCACTTCGTCAGCCTCAACCTGATCCAGCAGTTCCTTCTGCAGTGCATCGCACTTAGCCTTCAGCTCGATAATCTCGGCCTCAACCTCGGCATACTTCTTCTTGCCGACAGTGAGTGAGCCAACCATATTGCCCAGTGCAGTACCGATTGCGCCAACCAGCGCAGCAGCGCCGCCGCCGCCGGGTGCGGGTGCGTCAGATGCCAGAACTTCCACAAATTTGCGGCAGGATTCCAATGTCATATCCATAATCTATTTCTCCTTAAAATTATTGTAATGTAAGGCAGGGGTTTACTTCCGCCCACGGCGGGAGCAAGCCCCCACCCTACATAAATTCCCAAAAGGCAGAGGCGGCAAGCCGCCTCTGCTTTGGGTTAGTAAGTAAATTAGAACAAGCCGGATACCTTACCGGTTTCAACGTCAACGTCAACGCGGCGGTAT
>JAZOWQ010000125.1:0-2300 GCA_045659325.1 Faecousia sp.
CATTTGATTGTTCGAGTCCCTCCCAACGCAATAAAAAATGCAGATACCCAAATGGGTATCTGCATTTTTTGGTACGCCGAAAGGGACTCGAACCCCCGACCTACTGGTTCGTAGCCAGTCACTCTATCCAACTGAGCTATCGGCGCATACACACTCTTCGCAAGTGCCTACATATAGTAGCACATTCAAAATGAAAATGCAAGCACTTTTTTTAAGAAATTGCAATTATTTTTCCATATTCTCATACCTTGACACGGATTTGGCGGATGTTGTACAATAAAAAAACAAAGGAGGTGCGCCATATGGACAAAAAGTCGCTGTTTACCCAATTGCCAGAGGCGCTGCTTCCTTGGTACGATGCCGGACATCGCCAGCTCCCTTGGCGGGGTGACCGTGACCCCTATCACATCTGGGTGTCGGAGATTATGCTTCAGCAGACCCGTGTGGAGGCGGTAAAGGGCTACTATGCCCGTTTTTTGCAGGCATTGCCCACCATTTCTATGTTGGCGGAATGTGATGACGATCAGCTCCACAAGTTGTGGGAAGGTTTGGGTTATTATAATCGTGTGCGGAATATGAAAAAAGCCGCTCGAAAGATTATGGACGACCACAACGGTATATTCCCCAAAACCTACGATAAGGTGTTGGACCTGCCCGGTATCGGGGCATACACGGCCGGCGCGATTTGCTCCATAGCCTTTAATCAACCTACCCCTGCGGTGGATGGCAATGTCCTGCGTGTGATCTCCCGTATTACCGATGACGATACCCCTGTAGACTTACCTACCTATAAAAATACCGTTCAGCAGAATTTGGCGGAAATTTATCCGGACAGAGCAGGGGACTTTACGCAATCGCTGATGGAGTTAGGTGCAACGGTGTGCGGTCCTAACCGTCAACCGGATTGTAAGAATTGCCCCTGCAAGAGCTTTTGTTTAGGCTTTCTGCGAAAAACCGCCTTCAATCTTCCGGTAAAACTACCAAAACGGGAACGAAAAGTTGAAGAAAAGACAGTGTTTATCCTATCGTGTTGCGGAAAATATGCCCTTGAAAAGCGTAACGATAAAGGCTTGCTTGCCGGTTTGTGGCAGCTGCCTAATGTATCCGGCAAGCTTGAACCGCAGGCTGTTTTGGAACAAGTGGAGAGGTTTGGTCTAAAACCAAGAGAAATATACGCGCAAGTGGAGAGAAAACATATATTTACCCATGTAGAATGGCATATGCGTGGCTTTTATGTGGAGATTGAGGACTGCACGGGCGATTTCCTCTGGGCATCAGAGACGGATACAAGGGATGAAGTTGCCCTGCCCACAGCCTTCCGTCTTTTCCTTCCGGAAGACAAATTGAATTTTTTTAATAAAAAAACTAAAAATAATGTTTGACAAATGGGACAATTCCCTATATAATACATAAGCACGACTGCGAGGAGGGGGATACTATGCGACTGGAACTGTCTTCCATTATAGACCGTCCCGGTGAGAGTATCGATTTCTCTGTCAGCGTGGACTTGAGTGACCTCGAATATGGCACAAGCAAACCTGTCAGCGAGCCGGTGCTGGCCAGCGGAACGGTACGAAATACCGCCGGTGTTCTGGTGATGAAGGGTGAAATTACTACATGCATTCACGGAACCTGTGACCGCTGCGCGTCGGATTTTGACCGCAAGATGGAAATTCCCATTGATGTGGTGCTGGTAACGGAGCTGGCCAACGAGGAAAATGAAGACGAATGGGTATTTCCCCTGGAGGCAAATACCGCAGATATGGAGGACATTGTTCGGACAGTTTTTGTCCTGAATATGGATTCCAAGCTGCTGTGTAAGGATGATTGCGCAGGACTCTGCTGCAGATGCGGCAAGAACTTGAACAACGGCCCTTGCGGTTGCCAAAAAGAGTTAGACCCCCGTTTTGCTGCTTTAAAGCAGCTTCTCGATAAGTAAACCAAAGAATGCTGCTAAAGCAGAATTACCAAGGAGGTGTCATCCATGGCTGTCCCTAAGTGTAAAGTGTCCAGCGCCCGTCGCGATAAGCGCCGTGGTTCCAACTGGAAGCTGTCCGCCCCCAGTGTGGCTGTTTGCCCCAAGTGCGGCGAGACCGTTGTGCCTCACAGAGCTTGCAAGGCTTGCGGTACCTACAATGGCCGTCAGGTCCTGGCCGCCAAGGCTGACTAAGGCTGGAAAAGAGCGTAAGCTAAGCGGAAGGCGTTTGCCTTCCGCTTTTTCCATACCATTATTTCTAAAAAATCCCGATACAAAATATACATTTACTAAATTTTGCTAAATTTGTTCATAAATTTGTGTC
>JAZOWQ010000126.1:0-17046 GCA_045659325.1 Faecousia sp.
TCATTCAGATGTACTCTGACGTTGTTATGGAAGTTGGTAAGAAGTACTTCGAGGTTCTTATCGACGAAATGAAGGAAAAGAAGGGCGTTACTCAGGACGTTGAGCTGACCGCTGACGACCTGAAGGAACTGGCTAACCAGTTCAAGGCTGAGTACAAGGCTAAGATCGGCGCTGAGTTCCCCTCCGATCCCGTGGAGCAGCTGATGGGCGCTGTGAAGGCCGTGTTCCGCTCCTGGGACAACCCCCGCGCTAACATCTATCGCCGTGAGAACGACATTCCCTACTCCTGGGGTACTGCCGTTAACGTACAGTCCATGGCCTTTGGCAACATGGGCGATGATTGTGGTACCGGCGTTGCATTCACCCGTGACCCCGCTACCGGCGCTAAGGGCCTGATGGGCGAGTTCCTGACCAACGCTCAGGGCGAAGACGTGGTTGCAGGTGTTCGTACTCCTATGCCCATCTCCGAGATGGCTGACAAGTTCCCCGAGGCATTTGCTCAGTTCCAGAAGGTTTGCGCTATCCTGGAAGATCACTACCGTGATATGCAGGATATGGAGTTCACCGTTGAGAACGGCAAGCTGTATATGCTGCAGACCCGTAACGGCAAGCGTACCGCTCCCGCTGCTCTGAAGATCGCTTGCGACCTGGTTGACGAGGGCATGATCGACGAGAAGAAGGCTGTTGCCATGATCGATCCCCGTAACCTGGACACTCTGCTCCATCCCCAGTTCGACACCAAGGCTCTGAAGGCTGCTGCTCCCATCGGTAAGGCTCTGCCCGCATCTCCCGGTGCTGCTGCCGGTAAGATCGTATTTACCGCTGAGGACGCTAAGGAATGGGCTGCTCGTGGCGAGAAGGTTGTTCTGGTTCGTTTGGAAACTTCCCCCGAGGACATCGAAGGCATGATGGCCGCACAGGGCATCCTGACTGTCCGTGGCGGTATGACCTCCCACGCAGCGGTTGTTGCTCGTGGTATGGGTACCTGCTGTGTTTCCGGCTGTACTGAGATCAACATGGACGAAGAGAACAAGGTCTTCACCCTGGGCGGCAAGACCTTCCACGAGGGCGATGAGCTGTCTCTGGACGGCTCTACCGGTAACATCTACGCCGGCCTGATCGCTACCAAGGACGCAGAGATTGCCGGTGAGTTTGGCCGTATCACGGGCTGGGCTGACAAGTACCGCACCCTGAAGGTTCGCACCAATGCTGACTCCCCCCGTGATGCCAAGAAGGCTCGCGAGCTGGGCGCAGAAGGCATCGGCCTGTGCCGTACCGAGCATTTGTTCTTCGAGGAAGGCCGTATCGGACCCTTCCGTGAGATGATCTGCTCCGACACTATTGAGGAGCGTGAAGAGGCTCTGGCTAAGATTCTGCCCATGCAGCAGGCTGACTTCGAGGGCCTGTACGAGGCTATGGAGGGCCAGCCCGTATGTATCCGTTTCCTGGATCCTCCCCTGCACGAGTTTGTTCCCACTACTGAGGAAGATATCGCTGCTCTGGCTGCTACCAAGGGCAAGACCGTTCAGCAGATTAAGGATATCATTGCATCCCTGCACGAGTTCAACCCCATGATGGGTCACCGTGGCTGCCGTCTGGCTGTTACCTACCCCGAGATCGCCGCTATGCAGACCAAGGCTGTGATCCGCGCAGCTATCAATGTTAAAAAGAATCATCCTGATTGGAACAATGTTCCCGAGATCATGATTCCCCTGGTTGGCGATGTAAAGGAACTGAAGTTCGTTAAGGATATCGTTGTGAAGACCGCTGACGCAGAAATCGCTGCTGCTGGTGTAGAGCTGAAGTACGAGGTCGGTACTATGATCGAGATTCCCAGAGCTTGTCTGACCGCTGACGAGATTGCTAAGGAAGCTGAGTTCTTCTGCTTCGGCACCAATGACCTGACTCAGATGACCTTCGGCTTCTCCCGTGACGATGCCGGTAAGTTCCTGAATGCTTACTACGACACCAAGATCTACGAGAACGATCCCTTCGCTAAGCTGGATCAGACCGGTGTTGGCATGCTGATGGAGATGGCTGTTGCCAAAGCTAAGGCTACCGGCAACAAGCTGCACTATGGTATCTGCGGCGAGCACGGCGGCGACCCCATGTCTGTGGAGTTCTGCCACAAGATCGGCCTGGCCTACGTGTCCTGCAGCCCCTTCCGTGTTCCCATTGCCCGCCTCGCCGCCGCACAGGCTGCCATTAAGGGCTAATTCTTCCTAACAAAAAACCTCCCGAGAAATCGGGAGGTTTTATTTTTCCTTTATTCCGAGAAGATAATCGGCAGACACCTTAAAAAACTTACAAAGCGCCACAATATCGTCAACACTCGGCTCACATTTGCCGCACTCAATATAGGACAGTTTCCGCTGGGTCATACCCACGGCTTTGCCTAACTGTGTTTGATTTAAGTCTTTATCTTCTCTTAAATTTCGTACTTTTTCGCCAAAGGAAAGCTTCATTTTCAT
The DNA here is from genome assembly GCA_045659325.1 of Faecousia sp. Lineage (GTDB taxonomy): Bacteria > Bacillota > Clostridia > Oscillospirales > Oscillospiraceae > Faecousia. The sequence continues at coordinate 2,472 of JAZOWQ010000126.1, forward strand.
CACCGAATATAGTATACGATAGACAAAAACTTTCTATTGACAATTAGACAAAAAATGTCTATACTTAGAACAAAAGAAGCAGTCGAAGATTGTAATATCTGTTTCTATACAATAATAAAAAAGGAGTAAAATTATTATGGATGAGGGGAAAGTATTTTTAATAATGATGGGCGTACTGGCTGGAGCAGTAGTTGTATTCTTTATATATAACGTTTTCATCAAAGAAGCACTGCTCAAAGGAAAAAGCATAGCGGGAAAAGCCGAAGGCATGCTGAAAAAAGATCTATCTTCCAAGTGCGCAGACTGCACATTTTATATGAACAACGATTATGATAACGGTTATTCCCAAAGAGAGTGGATGGATTTATATAAAGAACGCGTAAGTAGTAAGGAATGGGATAAAAAATCTGAAGAATACGCCGAGGCGGTGGCGCCTTTTGTGAATGCTATTGTTGTCGAGGGCAAGTATTACATGCGCAGAGGCATGCAGAATATGGAGCATACGGGTGTATGTTTTGATCCTGGTGTTAACGATAGTATTTCCCTTAAATATTTTGTGGAACCTTATGAATATGTTAAAGATGTAAAACGGGCAACTCTGTCAGAACTGGACAAATTCATAAAGAAGAAAGAATATGAAAAAAATGCACCGCAAAGACACGCGGCATATGAACGTTGCAGAAACTGCATTCATGAACGTAATTGTAGTATAACAGTAAGAAGCCAAACAGGTCCTTGTGGTGGGTATACGCCGAAAGAAAAAAAGAATTCGTTTTTATAATCAATAGCCAAAAACGAATAATTTCCCTCTTTTGTGCATAGCAGCACAGGCTGCTATCAAGGACTAATCCAAGGAATTAAATTGATAAACCAAAATTACCCGCCCGAGGAAACTCGGGCGGATAATTTTTACTGTAATTCTAATGGGAGTCCGGTTGGTTACAATATGAACAAAGGTAAACTTGTATATCACACCTATGCATAACGCCCCAACGGTTTCTCTGCAGTTGGGGGGTGTACAAAAACAATTGACTGTTCGCGAACAATAAATAAAACACAGCAGCATCTGGACTTGTTGTTCAAAATCATGGTTGACACCGAAGGAGTCTTGTGGTAAACTTTTGTTAAATTGATAGAGGCGCGTCGCATCAGGAGTAACCTTGCTGTTAGGCTTTCGCAGAGCTTTGGTGTGGTGAAAGGGATCGTCGCCGAAGGGAGCCGAGGCGGAAGGCTTACCTGGGCAGACAGGAAATACTTGTCTGACTGTCGCATTATGCGGAGTGCTATCACATTACAGCAAATACAGCCTACGTTAGTAGATATGATTCGTTTTGTTGTTTTTGGATAGCCGATGCAATGCATCGGCTGTTTTTATTTTGAAAAGGAGCGTATAGATATGAAAAAAGAAAGTATTTTTACCGGTGCGGCCACAGCGATTGTAACGCCCATGAATGCTCAGGGTGTAGACTATTCTGCTTTTGAGCGTATGTTGAATTGGCAGGTGGAGCAGGGCATTGATGCGCTGGTTATCTGCGGCACTACGGGTGAAGGCTCTACTTTGACCGATGAGGAGCATCGCCAGGTGTTGCAGTTTGCTTTAAATGTTGTGGGCGGCCGCGTTCCCATGATTGCCGGCACGGGCTCTAACGATGCAGCCTATGCCATTGACCTGACGAAGTTTGCCTGCAGCATTGGCTACGATGCAATGTTGTTGGTGACGCCCTACTATAACAAGACCACACAGAGAGGTTTGGTTGCCTTCTTTACTGCCATTGCCGATGCATCCACCAAACCGGTGATTCTGTACAATGTTCCCTCTCGTACCGGTGTGAACATTGAGCCGGCCACCTATGCAAAGCTTGCGCAGCACCCTATGATCGCAGCCATCAAGGAAGCTGGTGGAAATATCTCTAAAATTGTGGAAACTGCTGCGCTGGTAGGAGATCAGCTGGATATCTACTCCGGTAATGACGATCAGATCGTTCCCATTTTGGCTTGCGGTGGCAAGGGCGTGATTTCCGTGTTGTCCAATGTGCTGCCGGCAGAAACCTCGTTGCTGTGCAAGAAATTTTTCGAAGGCGATGTTCAGGGTGCTATGGAGCTGCAGAAGAAATATTTGCCGCTGATCAATGCTTTGTTCTGCGAGGTGAACCCCATTCCTGCTAAGGCCGCGGCTGCTGCGATGGGTTACGGTGAAAACTATGTCCGTCTGCCTTTGGTAACTATGGAAGAGACTGCGCGGCAGCATCTTCTGGAATGTATGCGTCAGGTAGGGGTGGACGTATGATTCGTTTCGCTATTGTCGGTTATGGCAATCTGGGCCGTGGTGTAGAAGCTGCTGTCCGCCAAAACAAAGATATGACCCTATGCGCCGTATTTACACGGCGGGATCCGTCCACGGTTGTTTTGCAGACGCCGGGCGTACCGGTGCTGACTATGGAGGCATTGACAGATTGGGAAGGTAAGCTGGATGTGCTGATTCTCTGCGGAGGCAGTGCTACAGACCTGCCGGTTATGACTCCCGCGTTGGTTCGGAGTTTCAATGTGATTGACAGCTTTGACAATCACGGGAATATTCCAGCCCATTACGCTGCGGTAGATGCTGCAGCGCGGGAGAGCGGTCATATTGCCGTTATTTCTGCGGGTTGGGATCCGGGTCTGTTCTCAATTAATCGACTGTATGGCGGTGCAGTGTTGCCGGAAGGGAAGGACTATACCTTCTGGGGCAGGGGGGTCAGTCAAGGACATTCCGACGCGGTGCGGAGAATTCCCGGTGTGGCGGATTGCCGCCAATACACGATCCCCGTAACTACTGCAATGGATGCAGTTCGCAATGGAGAGAACCCGGAACTGACAGCCCGGGAGAAGCATACCCGCTACTGCTATGTGGTGGCAGAGGAAGGCGCTGATAAAGCAGCCATCGAGACGGCTATCAAGACGATGCCCAATTACTTTGCTGACTATGATACAACAGTGGAATTTGTTACCGCAGAAGAACTTAAGCGGGATCATAGTGGTTTGCCCCACGGCGGAAGTGTGATCCGCAGCGGTGTCACAGGCTGGAATAAAGAAAACCGGCAGACCATTGAATACAAACTGACACTGGATTCCAACCCCCAGTTTACTGCCAGCGTACTGGTGGCAACTGCCCGGGCTGCGGTAAAAATGTACAACAGGGGTGACCGGGGATGTAAGACTATTTTTGATATTGCCCCGGCAGACCTGAGTATGCTGTCAAGAGATGAATTGCTCACGCATTTACTTTGATAAAGAAGGATAGAGATATGTTATACAATAACCTTTCCATCAGCGCCGAGGGACATTTGCTGTTTGCCGGTTACGATACTTTAGAACTGGCAAAGGAGTTTGGCACAGCGCTGTATGTTATGGATGAAGTCAGGATTCGCCAGCGATGCAGGGAATATAAACAGGTAATGGCTGAGTTTCTGCCCGCCGGCTCCCGTCCTCTGTATGCCAGTAAAGCGATGAGCATAAAACGGATTTATGAAATTATGGCAGAAGAAAATGTAGGTGTTGATGTGGTTTCCCCCGGTGAATTGTACACCGCAGTCAAAGCTGGCTTCCCTATGGAAAATGTCTATTTCCACGGCAGCAGCAAGACCGACGAGGATATTCGCTTCGCTATGGAACACCGGATAGGCTTTTTTGTCTGCGATAATGCCGATGAATTGGATGCTATCGACGCAGAAGCTGCCCGTCAGGGCATCTGCCAGAAAATACTGCTGCGCCTTGCTCCCGGCGTTGATCCCCATACCCACGAAAAGATCAATACCGGTCGGGTAGATTCCAAGTTTGGTGTGGCCATTGAAACGGGTCAGGCTGCCAATCTGGTGGGAGAGGCGCTTTCTAAGAAAAATATCGATCTGTGTGGCTACCACTGCCATGTGGGATCTCAGCTGTTTGATGAAGCGCTGTTTTGCGATTCCGCCACCAATATGTTGACCTTTGTAGCAGATATGCAAAAGCGGTACGGCCATACCGCTAAGGTGGTCAACCTGGGCGGAGGCATGGGTGTTCCTTACACGAAAGAGCAGGGCAAGGTGGATTATGCCGGTAATATCCAAAAGATCGGCGCCCATATTACCGCTTTGTGCCAACAGTTGCAGCTTGTACCGCCTGCCATCCTTATGGAGCCGGGCCGCAGTATGGTAGCCGATTCCGGTATCACGCTGTACACCGTTACCGGCACGAAAGAGATTCCCGGATTTAAGAATTATGTAGGTATCGATGGCGGCATGACGGACAATCCCCGTTATACGCTGTACCAGGCACCCTATACTGTGTATAACGCTGGCAGGATGAACGAAAAAGCAGACTTCGTCTGCACGGTGGCAGGCAGATGCTGCGAAAGCGGTGACCTGATCCAGGAGGCAGTGGCATTGGCCCGTCCTGTCCGGGGGGATATCCTGGCAGTGTTAACCACCGGTGCTTATAACTATTCTATGGCCTCAAATTATAACCGGGTCCCCAGACCTGCAGTGGTGATGATCGGCCGGAACGGTCCCTATGTAGCTGTCCGCCGGGAAACCTATGAGGACCTTCTCCTTTGTGACCAATAACAGAAACCGCAGGCTAACAACAGGGGGAACGATCCATCGCCCGTCTGGCTGCCGCCCAGGCTGCCATCAAGGGCTAATTCCTGATAATAAAATCGCACCCGACCCGGGTGGCGATTTTTATGTAAGGGAGAGGCCATCCCCTCCCGTTTCGCGGGCGGCAGCTTACCGCCCCTTCTGCATATGGGAAGCAGAAAAGTGTAAGAATATTAACTTTGGTTGTATAAATTTGCAGCTACAATAGAACATATGTAGTATTACCGCTGGGTTGCGCGTGTAACTGCCTGTCTATTTATGTAGTTCTATCAATAAATTTCGGGTTTTGCTGTTGACATTCTGAGGGCAGGGGTATATACTATTAATTGCAAGAGGGGGTATCAGTAGCCCCCGCTGTGGTTCTGTTTATGACAGAACACAAAGGGAAAATTGCTGAAAAAAAGAAAGGTAGGTTGTTTGTTATGAGAAAACAAACCGCAAGACGTGGCTTTACCATCACTGAGCTGGTAATTGTTATCGCCGTAATTGCCATTTTGGCAGCTGTACTTATTCCCACATTCGCAAGCCTGATCAAGAAGGCAAACCTGTCTGCTGATACGCAGGTCGCAAAGAGCTTGAACACTGCAGTGGCTGCAGCAGAGGCTGAGAATGAAGCAGTTACGTTCAGTGTCGCTTTGAATGCTATGCGTGAAGCAGGCTACATTGTGGCTAACCTGAACCCCACTGAATCCGGCAACTATTTTGCTTGGGAATCCAAGACCAATCAGGTCTTGCTGGTTGACAAGGATATGAAGATCCTGTTTAAGGCTAAGGACCTTGATGAAACCTGTGACTCCATCGAAGACGGCACATGGTACATCGCTCTGAACGATACCGCTGCTCTGGAAGGAGTAGAAGGCGCACAGGTTATCCCCTCTATGACTGACAAGGCGATTGCCGGCAAGGGCGACAATGTCAAGAACCTGCTCAAGGACGGCGGCATCGTCACCCTGAGCGAGCCTGTGAACGTTACCACTGCTCCCACCCATTCTGATGGCGTTAAGAAGGACGGTATCCGTATCGACACTGATAAGGAGACCACTCTGGACCTGAACGGCCAGACCCTGAATGCATCTTTTACGACTGCTGATTACCGTATGTTCCAGGTCGGTTCTGACTTCAACCTGGCTAACGGCACAATCGTTGCTTCCGGCGAAGCCAAGAGCGGTGGCATGTGGGGCGCTGTGCGTACATTTGGCGGCGCTAAGGTCAACGTGAAGAATATGCAGATTTCCTACACCAACACATCGGCTAACAGTAACGAGCCCGGCAGCGTGCTTTCCATTTCTGATGGAAGTGAACTGCTCCTGGAGGATACTACCATCGTGGCCGGCAATACGATCGGTATGGAGATTGCTTCTGCCGCTACCTTGAAGAATGTCACCCTGAAGAGCGCTGGTGACAAGGGCTGGAAGACCGCAGGTGTCTCTGTGTCTTATGGCGGCACCATTAACATCGAGAGCGGCTACTATGAGGCTCAAGGCGACGTTCTGTACGTTCTGCCCAGCGGCGGTACAATCAATGTTAAGGGCGGTACTTTCGTAGGCGGCTTGGCAATCCACGAGATGTCTGCTGGCAAGACCGGTAAGATTGTCATCTCCGGCGGCACCTTCGCTGGTAAGCCTTTCAGCAGCTACTCTGTTGCACAGTGGGCTGAAATTGTAGCTGGTGCTGAAGCAAGCGACATCTCCATCAACAATGGTGTTGTTACCATCGTTGTCAACGGCTGATTATTAAATCGTTAGCAACATTTTGTTCACCCAATAGCGGCCCGATCCGATTTCGGGCTCGGGCCGTTCCCGTTTCCTAAAGGAGGAAAAATATGAAAAATCGTAAAGGCTTTACCATTACCGAACTGGTTATTGTAATTGCTGTTATCGCAATTTTGGCTGCGGTTCTGATTCCCACCTTTTCCAATATGATCAAAAAGGCTGAGGACTCCGCAGTCACCCAGGAGACCCGTGCGGCTTTAACCGTCCTGCTGTCTGAAAAGAATGCCAACATTCCTGAAAGCACTTATGTGATCTATAAGGATGCCAAGCAGGAAATCTGGTTTGAATATAACAAGAATGTTGGCAAGTTGATTGAAATTAAGGATACTACTGCTCTGGCCGCTGCAAAAAACAGTGCAGATGCCAATGACGAGTACTATGCTAAGGAGGCCGCTGCTTCTAAGATTGCTGAGGACGTCACAACAGTAGCTTGGCCCGACCTGTCCAAGAACATTGAGGTCTTTATCAACGTAGGCTAATTGTTCCGGTAATAAATGATACAAAACACCACAACACTCTTTTGGGGTGTTGTGGTGTTTCTCGATTTTTGGATTTGTTCCAAATATGAAATGAAAGGAGGCGCGTACCGTGAAAAGAAACCGCAAAAGAGCCGGCGTATCCATTGCAGAAATGTGTGTTGTGCTGGCGCTGCTTGGTATTGTGGGAACGGTAGTGGTCTCCTTTTCTGCTATGGTCAGCGCCCGTGCATCCGCCAGCACTACCAAACTCAATGCGGCAGATGATTTAAAGGTCAGTCAGGTTATTTTAGAAAACTGGGTGGACCGCATGACCCAACAAAACGCTATAATCAGCGTTGCTGAGACCGGCCTTTCTGCCACTGTTGGAGAACAGACCTATACCGTAACGCTGGAGGAAGATGTCCTGGTCGCACCCCTGCCGGATGGACAGAAATTGACCTGTCCTATCAATGAGGTGCAGGAAATCCGCTTTCAGCAAATGACCAGACCGGACGGAAATCCCTTGATTTTCTGTACGCTGGTTTATACTGTGGCAAGTCCCGCAGGGTCCCAGTCGGTTATGGAGGAGACCTTTACCATTCTCTCCCGGGTGGGGGAGATCGTATCCCGATGACATAAATTTTAGGAAACGGAGGCATTGGATATGAACAAGAAAGTAAATAAGTCCGGCCTTCGGAGCCGGAAGGGTATATCTGTTGCAGAGGTCGCGGTTGCTCTTGTGATTATCACCATCATCAGCGGAGCTGCCATCAGTCTGGTACTGAATTCCGTGAAAGTGGAGACAAATTTTGTTGCGGCGACGCAAACACAGACCAGTGCAGAGAATGTGCTGGAATGTTTCCGCTTTTCTGATAACGCAGATACTTTTTTACAGGCACTGCAAACCCTTGATGCCTATGAATTTGATTCGGAGCAGAACGCCTACATACTTACGGGCAAGACCGTGAATGTCACCGTCAAGGCGTCCTTCGCTCCCAAAAAATTGGAATACACCGCCGTAAAATCCAACGGCGAGGAAATATATTCGTATACCTTCCCTGTGGAAGGGGGTGCGTCCTCGTGAGGATACCTGCATTTGGCAAAAGGCTGGCAAGCCGAAAGGGCGCAGCCATAGAAATGGCAATTCTGGTGATGGTAATTACCGCATCTATGTCTATTATTATCCTGACCACCGCTTTATTGCAGCATAACAGGCAGCGCCAAGCGGAGGAAGAAATGGGACGCAGTGTGGTACTGGAACAGATTGGCGAGGACTTTTGCGCTGCCGTCGGGCAGCCGGAACAGACGTGGGTTGCCAGGTACCCGGATTATGAAATTGCAATCAACGGACTGGAGATGTCTGTAAAGAAGGCAGGCAGTGAAACGACGCTACTGCGTGTGTCTCTGGAAAAAAACGGAAATACCTACCGGATTTTATACTGGGACGCACAGTAAAGGAGAGGAACCTATGGCTGAGAGTGTTTTGTCATTGACAATTTATGTAAATGACGATGAGAAAAATATTTATTTTTATTGGAACGATAGGGAAAAGGGTAACAGCTACACTATGGTAGCTTATCGGGCGAATGCCTTTGACATGGCTTTTTTTGATGAATTGTCCGGCATATTGAGTCAATACAGGCAAAAATTCTGGCAAAAACCCGTATCAAATGTGTCGTTACTGTTGCCGGACCATTTGTTCCTCACGGATATGATCACCATTCCCAATATGGGTAAAAAGGCAGTGGAAAATTCCCTGAATCTGGTGATTGGCACGGTATATAAGAATAAAGAGGACCTTACTTACAACACATTTCCTCTGTCCCAAACCAAGCAAACAGAGGTATACGGCTTGGTGGGCGCCCGCACGGAGCTGCTGAAGAATTTCCGGGAAGCGTGCGCCAAGAACAGTTTCAATTTGCAGAATATTACATTTGTGTCCAATGCAATGGCAGACGGCGCAATGGCGATTAACCAAAAGCTCCGGACAGCAACCTGCCTGCTTTTGGACATTAAGGAAGATATCTCCCGGTTTGTCTTTTTGAATAAAGGAAGAACTTTGGGAACATACAGTTTGCCCTTTGGTCACAGTATGCTGGATAATTCAAAGCTTGCTGCTGAGGAGCAGTTATTTGACTATTCCAGCGCAAGACAGTTGGTGCAGAGCACTATGGAAAAAGCCGGTTCCAGACAGATGGGCATGGCAGATGAAATGAAAATCCTGTTTGAAAGTAATGGAGCCCTGAACGAAACAGGGGCAATGCACGCAGGTGAATCCCCGAAGAACCGGAGTAAACGGGAACTGCAGAAGCTTATGGCGCATAAAACCTCCAAGGATGCAAAAGAGTTTGTTTACAAGAACTTCCGCATTTTTGTGAAATGGGCATTGGAACTGATTGCCTCCAATGCGAAGATCACAGCTCTTGGGGAAATTGATACGGTATATGTGAATGTGCCCACAGAATTCCACTTCCTGTTTGATATGGTCAATGAGGAAAAGGAAGAAAACGGTGTTGAATTTATGCCGATGTTTGTCGGCGGCGCAACGCCTAAGATTCTAGAGATGCTGGGCGGCCTTCAGGCAAAACAGTATAATAAGGTTAATAATTTCTGACGGGGTGCTATATGGATGTTCAGCAATTTACCCTTTTGTGCGTATATGTGCTTGCGGGACTGATTGGGCTTTGCGTAGGAAGCTTTTTGAATGTGGTGATTTACCGACTGCCCAACGGAATGAGTCTGTCCCATCCCGGTTCTCACTGCCCAAAATGCGAGTACTCGCTCAAATGGTATGATAATATCCCCGTTCTGTCTTATCTGTTTCTTGGTGGAAGGTGTCGCGGATGTCGTGCACCCATCTCCCCTAGATATATGACGGTGGAACTGTTAAATGCACTTTTGTGGCTTTTTTCGGTGCGGCTGTTCTTTGCCGAAAGCATTGTGTATATGGCGGTGGCTATGGCAGTGTCTTCGCTGCTAATTTGTGTGTTTTTTATCGACTTGGAGCATATGCTGATTTTCAACCGCTTTCATGTTCTTTTGGCATTGTGCGGCGTGGTTGCGATGTTTACCGATAGCTTTACGGCATGGCACGACCATCTGATTGGTGCGGCAGTAGGCGGCATGGTGTTTGCGGCGCTATATTACGGAAGCATTGCCGTTTTGAAAGTGGAAGGCTTGGGCTTTGGCGATGTGAAATATGCTGCCGCCGCAGGACTTTTGCTTGGTTGGCAGAAATTTATACCGGCGATTTTGATTGCATCCGTGCTGGGGTGCGTATGCATGGTTGCGACGAACCGTATCCGCCATGCAGAAAAATATACAGAGTATCCCTTCGGCCCGTTTTTGGTGTTGGGTACTTTGCTTGCTATGTTTTTCGGAGATCCTATCATTGACTGGTATCTTGGTGTTTTGTTTCATTGGATGTAAGGAGGGGAAACGGACAGTATGCAAAAGTATCGTTATGTAGCAATGAACCTTCAAAAGGAGAAAATAAAAGGCGTGTTTATTGCCAATGACGAGGAAGATCTGGAAAAGCAGCTTGCAAAACAGAGCTTGTTCCTTGTGTCGGCAAAGGCCTACGACGGCGGTGCACCCTCCTCTTTCTTTACCCTCGGTACGGGGAAGGTCAAGATTGCGGAATTGACCGCATTTTGCCGCCAGTTTTCCATTATGCTCAATACCCATATCCCCATTTTGGATTGCCTGGATATTTTGAAGAATCAAACCTATTCTTCTTATTTTCGCTCGATTATTTCTGTCCTTTATGAAGAGGTAAAGGGCGGTACGCTGCTTTCCGAGGCGTTGAACAAGCAGAAGAAAGTATTTCCCGATTTTTTCCGGAGCATGGTAAAGGTGGGCGAGCTCAGCGGCAAGCTGGATGCGGTGTTTAATTCGCTCTCCGATTACTACGAAAAGGATGCGGACCTGCGGCGGAAGATGAAATCCGCTTTATCGTACCCGATGATGCTTGCCGTGATGACACTGGGTATCGTGGTGCTGATGCTGGCGGTGGTGATTCCCACCTTCCGGGAGACACTTACCAAGCTGGACGTGGAAATTACCGGTCTGACTGCGGTGGTATATGCCATATCGGATTTTCTGTTGCAGAGTTGGCAATACTTGCTGGTGATCTTTGTCGTTTTGGGCTTTTTGCTGTTTTCGGTCTCCAATACGGAGTTCGTGGGCTACTATGTGGATGTCATGAAGCTGAAGCTGCCGATTTTAAAAACGGTGCAGCTGAATATGATCACTTCCCGTTTTGCCCGGGCATTAGCACTTTTGCTTTCCAGCGGTATGGATTTGAACGAGGCACTGTATTCCACGGAAATAGTATTGGGAAACCGGTATTTGTTAAAAAAGTTCCAAAAGGCATCGGAGGCGATTCGTAGCGGCATGTCGCTGACAAACGCGTTTGAAAGCTATGAACTGTTTCCTGATATGATGATCCAGATGATTACCGTTGGCGAAAAAACCAACGCCCTCAGCGATGTGCTCACAAGATCCTGCACATTTTTTGATGCGCAGGTAGAGACTTCATTGAATTCCATCACCAATAAAATACAACCCATCATGTTAATTATAATGGGTGCGGTAATCGGCACGCTGTTCCTGGCGGTATATTCGCCTATGATTTCCATTATGACCGGCCTTGGCGTATAAAGAGGTAAATGCATGAATATCAACAAAGAACTTCTGCAGCGTTATGTCTGCAAAAACCTTCTGAATCAGGAGGATATGCCTGAAATACTTGAAGAGTGTGAACGCATGCAAATTGGTGTGCGGGAATATCTGCTGGCCAAGGAAGCGGTTACAGAAACAGCTGAATTGCCGGTGCTGGCTGACTATTACTGTATGCCGCATAGTGAAGTGGATATGTTGGAGTTCGACAAATCCGTTTTCGATTTGTTTACCTTCGATTTTATGAAAAAGCACAAGGTCATTCCTGTCAGCTACGACGAAAACGGCGTTTTGATCGTAGCGACAGCAAAGCCCCTGGATTGCCACACAAGATCGGCGATTTCGGTTCAGCTTAGTTGTAAATGCACCTATATTTTGGTGCCACCGACACAGATTGATCGCTATGTGGATTCTGTTTCTGCTTCCGCTTCTACTTCGGCAGCGTTGAGCGATCTGAACACGGAAAAGGCCGAGCAGCAGGTCAATGCTATGCTGAAGGGCGACTTGAGCATATCCAGCGAGAACGATGTAATCAATAACCCCGCCGTCCGACTGGTTGATTCGATTATTAAAGAAGCGATTCCTTATCGGGCTAGCGATATTCACATTGAGCCGTTTGAAAAGTTTGTTAAGGTGCGTTACCGTATTGACGGCGACTTACACAATCGTGCGGAGTTCCCCATTGAGGCCTATTCTGCAATCTGTGCCCGGCTTAAGATCATGTCTGGCCTGAACATTGCAGAACGCCGCGTGCCCCAGGACGGACGAATCAATATGACCATTGGTGGCAAGGAATATGACTTCCGTGTGTCCACACTGCCTACCGTATTTGGTGAAAAATTCGTTATCCGGGTGCTGGACAAGAGTTCTTTCCACTTCACACGAGCCGATTTGGGCTTTACAGAAGAAGAAAACAGTATCGTGGATAAAATGCTTGCCCGTCCTTACGGTATTGTTTTGTTGACCGGTCCCACCGGTTGCGGTAAATCCACAACCTTGTACTCCTTCCTGAAGGAGATCAACGACCCATCCGTGAATATCGTTACGGTTGAAGATCCGGTAGAGTTTACTATGAACGGCATTAACCAAACGCAGGTGAATGTTAAAGCTAATATGACCTTTGCTGCTGCGTTACGCTCTATTCTCCGCCAGGATCCCGATGTAATCATGATCGGTGAGATCCGTGATGAGGAAACGGCTGAAATTGCCGTGCGTTCTGCTATTACAGGACATATGGTGTTCAGTACGCTCCACACCAATGATGCCCCCGGTGCAATTTTACGCTTGCAGGATATGGGTGTGGATAACTATCTGGTTATGGATGCATTGGTGGGCGTGATTGCTCAACGCCTTGTGAAACGCTTGTGTCCGGCATGTAAAAGAATGGGACAAGCCAATGCCAAGGAGCTGGAGATCATGGGCCTTGAGGGGCCGGTTACCATTGCCCACCCGAAGGGCTGTCAGTTCTGTAATAACACAGGCTATAAGGGCCGAATCGCCGTTCACGAGGTTATGTATATGAATGACAAGATGAAAAGCCTCGTTATGGATGAGAAAAATCTTGATGTGATTCGCCGTGAGGCTGTTAAAAATGGCATGACGCCTTTGTGGAATGCTTGTCGTAATTTGGTTGTCAGCGGTGTTACCAGCTTGCAGGAATTGATGTCGCTGAATGTGGAATAAAGGCAATCATAAAACAGATACCGCAACCATAATATGGCAAGCGGTTACGATGCAATAGGTACCAAAAACGATGCCCGTGGCGTACTTTGCCCGCGGGCATCGTTTTATCAAAGCACCCAGCAGGTAGAATAGACCTGCCATTACCACGATCTTTACAAAGCCGGCGATGCGGCTTTCAATAAACCACTGACCCAAGGGATTTGCTTCCGCTTCTATGCCGTACAGGTGCACCCAAAAGGCGGTGAAGAAGTAATCGATAACATTTAAAAGGTAAGATACCGTGAGCAATCGCATAGAAACCTCCGCAAGCTGTTTGCGGGTAGTTTTTGTTGCAGGATATTAATTATACATGATGTTCAGGATGAAACGCTAAACCTTAAAAAATCCCCACCGAGAAATCGGTGGGGATTTTTGTATGCCTTGTAAAACTTTACCTTTGATGTTATAATATATTTAAGGCGGTGATTGTATGAAGAAAGTGATTTTGATTATTGCATCTGTTATTTTGTTGCTTGTTTTATCGGCCGTTGCATATTTTTATATTTGGGGCGGCAAACCATACATTGAAAATTTTGCAGAAATTTCTGATGATTATGAAAGCGTTGCACAACTTGCTCTAAACACTTACAATGAACTTTCGCCCGAAACTGAATATATAATTATCGATATTTATGATTGTAATTTCAAATACGACAATTTTAATTTGCCATTAACGGAAGCACAGCAAAACGCCGTACGAATTGCAAGTGAAGAATTTGACTATCTTCGCGTTTGTAAAGATGCTGTTTTCTTTTGCGAAGATGAAACGGGATATTACGGACTTGTATATTCAAAACATCCTCTTGCAGCACTTTATAGAGCGGAACTCCCCCACGACGGCAGAGAATATCACAGAATAAATAGCCACTGGTATGAATGGGGTGTTTGGGGAATATAATTTCCCTCTTTTGCTGTCAGCACCACAGGCTGCTATTAAGGGTTAATTAACCTAACAAAATCCCCGTGGAGCAATCCATGGGGATTTTTGTGCAAAGTCCTTTCTATTGGATATATAGTGTGCTATAATGTGTTCAAGAGGTGATGTTATTCGTGGCAGAATATCAATTCATAACCCTTCAGGAAAACCCCGAATTAATGCAAATAGCGGCTGAGTGGTTTAGCAGTAAATGGTCTGCACCAACTGAAGCGTATCTTGAATGTATGAACGCATACTTGCAAAACGAAACCGAATACGGCTGGTATCTTTGCTTGCTCGAAGGTCAGATTGTTGGAGGTCTGGGTGTTATTGAAAACGATTTTCACAATCGTCCTGACCTTTCACCCAATGTTTGCGCCGTTTATACAGAAGAAAAACACCGCAGACAAGGAA
>JAZOWQ010000127.1:0-2356 GCA_045659325.1 Faecousia sp.
ATAAGAAGCTGAAAGCTGCAGTTAGTAAGCTGCTGCCCGGATATACCTTTATGGATGCGCTGTCCAACTTCGAGTTCTACAGTGAAGGTGCGGTGGACTGCCCCATTCCTGCCAGCAACCATATAGATCCATTCATCGAGCATAAGGTGCCCGGATTGTGGACCTATTACTGCTGCGGTCAGGGTGTGGATGTGAGCAACCGCTTTATGGCAATGCCCTCCTACAGAACCCGGATCATTGGCTTGCAGTTTTATAAGTATGATGTGGTGGGATTCCTGCAGTGGGGTTACAATTTCTACAATTCCTGCCTGTCCAGAAAGCACATTGATCCTTTCAGAGTTACTGACTGCTTAAGTGTGTATCCTGCCGGTGATGCTTTCTCGGTCTATCCCGGAGAGGACGGACCGCTGGAATCTCTTCGGATTTTGGTGTTCTATGATGCGCTGCAGGATGTGCGGGTGTTGAATCTGCTGGAACAGTATGCGGGTAAACAGTATGTGGTTAGCTTGATGGAGGAAATGGCCGGCATGGAGATCCGGTTCAACCAGTATCCCCATGATAAGAACTTCCTGCTTGCTCTGCGGGAACGGGTTAACGCTGAAATTAAAAAGTATATAAAGCCGTAAAAAGAAGCCCGGCACTGCATGAACTGCACCCCATTTGTTAGACAAGTATGATATACTTGTACTAAGAAATGGGGTGCTTATATTATGCCTAAAGGAATACCGAACAAACGATACACAGGCGAGTTTAAGCAGATGGTGGTAGAAGCTATGATGCGGGAGAAACTCAGCTATTGTGAAGCGGCACGGCAATTTGATATATCAGATCACCACCGAGTATCCTCCTGGGAAAGGATTTATCTCATGGAAGGACCGGAGGGGCTGTATATTGAACGTCGGGGTCGAAGCAGCAAGGGTCGGCCACAGCAGTTTCCAAAGGAAATGGAAGAGGAACTGCTGAAAGAGGTTCAGCGTCTAAGAGCGGAGAATGCGTACCTAAAAAAATTGCAGGCCTTGGTTCTGGAGAGAGAGCGACACCAGAAGAAAAAGTAATGGTGATCCAGGAACTGAGGCAGCAATATAAGCTGGATATGCTTCTGGAAATCGCTCAACTACCCCGGTCTACATACTACTACCATAGAAAGCAACAATCTAAAGAGGATAAATATGCCAGTGTCAAAGCAGAGATCACTGCTATTTACCATGAGAACAAGGGCAGATATGGTTATCGGCGTGTCACAGACGAACTGCATAGCCGTGGAATTATGCTGAATCATAAGACAGTGCAGCGTTTAACGAAGGAATTGGGGCTGATTTGCCGTGTTCGGATGAAGAAATACCGTTCCTACAGGGGTGAAAAGGGTACAACTGCTGACAATATTTTGGATCGTGAATTCCGTGCAGAGAAACCGAATCAGAAGTGGGTTACCGATGTAACACAGTTCCGTCTGTTTGGTCAGAAGCTATACTTATCTCCTATTCTTGATCTATGCAGCGGAGATATTGTGACTTATACAATATCTGACAGTCCGAATCTGCTGATGGTAACAACGATGTTGGAGCAAGCCTTTGCCAAGATCCCGGATAATACGGGGCTGCTACTTCACTCCGACCAGGGATGGCATTACCGACATAAGCAATATGTCCAGATGTTACAGGACAAGGGTATCCGGCAAAGCATGAGCCATAAGGGTAACTGTTATGACAATGCTGTAATGGAAAATTTCTTTGGACATCTCAAAAGTGAACTGCTCTATCTACAAGAATTTGAGTCCATAGAGCACTTCAAGCAGGAACTGATTGAATACATAGATTACTATAACAACAAGCGAATCAAAGCACGATTAAAGGGCTTGCCGCCTGCATTACACAGACAACAAGCCCTTTTAGCTGCTTGAACAATTTGAGTTAGTTATATTTGTCTAACTTTTTGGGGTCACTTCAGCATTGCAGTGCCGGGCGGATTGTTTATATAGTTATACGCCGGAGTATGCTGCGAAGCCGCAGTCGATGGGAAGAACTACGCCGGTGATGGCGGAGGCGGAGCGGTCGTCACACAGGAACAGGGTGGCGCCCAGCAATTCGGAAGCATCCACATAACGGCCGGTGGGCGTGCCGTTCAGGATCTTTGCGGAACGGGCGGTGGGAGTGCCGTCTTCGTTGAACAGAAGTGCTCTGTTCTGTGCGGAAACCAGGAAGCCAGGAGCGATGGCATTGCAACGGATGCCGGTGCCTGCAAAGTGGGTAGCCAGCCACTGGGTGAAGTTGGAGATACCAGCCTTTGCGGCGGAGTAAGCGGGGATCTTGGTCAAGGGGGTGTAAGCGTTCATGGAGGAGATGTTCAGAATGACACC
>JAZOWQ010000128.1:0-2231 GCA_045659325.1 Faecousia sp.
CAGCCTGATGCCCAGGCATGAGGAAGGTTCCATCTCCTATACCCACGAAGGCCCTACCTACACCTTCACCGTTTCTTACGGAAGCGGTTCCAACGGTTCTCAGGCGCCTTGCCTGTACGCAACCTGGGGCGCGCCGGATTCCACCGATTACTTCAAATCACTGGATGGCATCGCCGCCGACACAGCTGACCTGCGTTTCTACTTCGGCGAATTCGGCAATGTCAGCAACTCCACCCCCATTACCGATGAAAACACACCCCAAGTCCTTGCTATGCTGGACACCTGGTATGCCCAAAAGAAAGCCGCTGACCCCACCGCCAGCTTCCGTTTGGAGCAAACTGCCATTACGAAGGCCCTGCGGTGCCGGAAGGAACTGGGTATGGAGGGTCTTGTGCTGACAGATAAGGGTCGCATCATCGCTATGACCTTGGGCTCTTTTCTATCGGAAAACACCTTCGATGTGCAGTTTGAAAAAGCGCTGGAGGGATACGACGGCGCATATACTGCTATCAATCGGGAGTTTGCCCGTTTTCTGCGGGAGAAATACCCCAACCTTAAGTGGCTGAATCGGGAGGACGATTTGGGAATAGAGGGCCTGCGGAAGGCCAAGCTGTCCTACTACCCGGACCGGCTTGTGGAGAAAAGCTGGGCCTGCCTGAAGGAGGACGGCTATGACTGCTAAGCTGCGCCAGCTTTGGCAGGAGGCCTTCGGGGATTCTGACGAAAGCATCGATTCCTTTTTTGCCACCGGTTTCTCCCCCGACAGGTATCACTGCATTTGTGAAAATGGGACACCGGTGAGCGCCCTGTACTGGTTTGATTGTGAACTGGACGGGCATAAGCTGGCCTATATCTACGCAGTGGCAACCCTGAAATCCCACCGGGGCAAAGGCCTTGCCAAAAGGTTGATGGAAGAAACCCACGAAATCTTGAAGCAGCAGGACTATGCCGGGGCGATCCTTGTGCCGGGAGGAAAGGGATTGTTCGATTTTTATGAGAAAATCGGCTACCGGACCACCACCTCTGTAAGAGAATTTACCTGCAAGGCTGCAGGCGACCCGATCGCTTTATGGGAGATTGACGCTAAGGAGTATGCCCGTCTGCGGAGGGGATTGCTACCCAACGGCGGCATTGCGCAGGAAGGGGCTGCTTTGGCCTATTTGCAAACCTACGCCAAACTTTACGCGGGAGAAGATTTCCTGCTCTCCGCCACTGGGGAGGGAGCTTCTCTTTTGGTGCAGGAGTTTCTGGGAGATCCCACCTATGCAGGTCGTATTTTGATTGCCTTAGGTATGGCAGAGGGCCGTTTCCGCACCCCCGGTAAGGGGCAAAGCTTTGCTATGTATTTTCCCTTTACAGCAGATTGTCCCCAACCCGGCTATTTTGGTCTGGCTTTGGATTAAAAATTTGACAAAATCCGCATTTTTCTCTTGCGTATGGAAAAAAGCAGATGTATAATACAATATATTTTTGAATTTCTGCAAGGAGGATTCCGTTATGAGTAATAATCTCCGTCCCGAAACCATGGAGCGTATCACCACCAAGGCTTTGGCCGATGCTTTTATTGAGGAGCAGATTGCCGAAGTCCGCAAGCAGGTGGGTGACAAGAAGGTGCTGCTGGCCCTGTCCGGCGGCGTAGACTCTTCTGTTGTTGCCGCGCTGCTGATTAAGGCCATCGGCAAGCAGCTGGTTTGCGTCCATGTAAACCACGGCCTGATGCGTAAAAACGAGTCTGAAGATGTTATCAAGATGTTCAAGGACGGTATGGATGCCAACCTGATTTATGTGGATGCCACCGACCACTTCCTGAATCTGCTGGCCGGTGTTTCCGACCCCGAGACCAAGCGCAAGATTATCGGCAAGGAATTTATCACCGTTTTTGCAGACGAGGCCCGGAAGCTGGAGGGTATCTCCTTCCTGGCGCAGGGTACGATCTACCCCGATATTCTGGAGTCCATTAAGGCCGCTGAGGGCAAAAAGGCTGTCAAGTCCCACCACAATGTGGGTGGCCTGCCTGAGGATTTGCAGTTTGAGCTGGTAGAGCCTCTGAAGCTGCTGTTCAAGGACGAGGTCCGTGTGGTTGGCGAGGCCCTGGGTCTGCCCCACGCTATGGTTTACCGTCAGCCCTTCCCCGGCCCCGGTCTGGGCGTGCGCTGCCTGGGTGCTATCACCCGTGACCGTCTGGAGGCTCTGCGTGAGGCCGATGCCATTTTGCGTGACGAGTTCGATAA
>JAZOWQ010000129.1:0-24010 GCA_045659325.1 Faecousia sp.
TAGAAACTGCCTTCGTCCTGAGTATCCCGATCAGCAATCACAAAGATCGCTTTGGGTTGCTGATTGCCAATTTTCGGAATGTCCTGCTTTTGTCCGTTGAAGGTGAAGCTGGAGGTGTTTCTGTCTATAGATAGGGATTTATCTGAGGTTGTGTAGTTAACTGCATAATACTCACCGTAGCCATTATACAGGGACGGCTCAGGGAATGTGAGTTTGCCGTTTTCCTTATCGGTGGAAGAAATTTTCCGGAACAGAGTATCAGTGGCTTCGTCCAAAGAACCAAGTTCTACAGTTTTGGCGATTGCCGGCGCAATCTGAGCGTTGTCAATCACAAAATCCTTGTTCAGGGCAGAGGAGGCATACTTTGTGAGATCATCGCTTTCGTTGGGCACATAGTATTCCTGATTGCCGGTGCGGATGTTGGCACCATTGATGGGCAGTCCCATATTTGTCAGCAGTGATTCGCGGACACTGTCTGGGGCATACAGGGAGATGGGGACGGGCATATCCGTGTGGCCGCTGACAATTGCCATATCGTCAATATCAGCGCCGGCGTCCTCAAGAGCGGTTTTGAAACCCTTGAAACTCAGCTTATTGTACAGCTCTGTATCCCCGATTTTACCGGCAATAATGCCGTCAATCAATGCCTTTTCGCACTTTTCAATACCGGAGAAACCGCCGGAATCGTGGTCGGGAACAGCAATGACAATGGTGTCGTTCCGCTTGGAAGCCCAGTTCACACAGTAACCGAAGGCCTCGTCGAAGGCGAGATATTCGCCTACGGTAGCAAAGAGATGACCGCCCTCTGCGGCGTTGTCCAGCGCGCCGCCTTCAATCATCAGGAAGAAGCCTTTCGGGTTATTGATGTTTTCGAACACTTGCAGAGCTGCCTTGGTCATATCCAAAAGGGAGGGCTGTTCGGCAGAGGTAGCTGCATCTATGTCATAGGAGATATGGTCGGTAGTGTAGTCGCAGGGATCATCCCTCAGTTCCTTTGTGGAACTGTCCACGCCGCTGATGGATGCCCAGAGTTTCTTGGCGGTAGACGCCTGAGACAGCAGCTGGGATTTACTTTTTGCAACCGTGTAACCCAGTTTGGACGCGGAAATATCCGGGTGGGTAGACTCGTCGGAGCCCCACAGATCTCCGTATTCAGTGCCTTCGCCGATTAATACATCTACGCCGCTAAACAAAGCTTGCAGAGAGTTGTTGATGTTGTCTTTTCTGTGAATGGCGTGGGCGGTAAAGAATGCCAAGGGAGTGGCATCCATATAGGACTTATTGGTTACAACGCCGGTGGACATTCCATTCATACGGGCAAGCTCCGGCAGAGAGGCCCGGGGCGCCCCGTCTGCAGTAATACCCATATAAGAATAGGCGGTCTTATAACCGGAAGAGAGAGCAGTACCGGCAGCTGCAGAGTCGGTAAGATAGCTTTTCTGCTTGTCAGCATCCCCGTTGGGAACCTGCAGAAGGGTATTGGCAGAGCCCACCAGAAGGGAATTCAGATATAAGCCCTTGGTTGTAGCCGTGCCGATGTCTGACAGCAGATTGGTGGTGATTTCCGTTTTAGCGCCGGGCAGCTTACTCACACCCTTGCTAACCATTTCATTCTTGACTTTATCTGCAAGGGTAAAATTGTCATATCCGCCGCCGTCGGCAATCATAAAGATCACATTCTTAACGGCTTTTTCAGCAGGTACAACAGAAATGATGGGTGTTGTGGGAGTAGTAGGTGTAGTAGCAGTAGTAGGTGTAGCAGGTTTTTGACTACAACCGGTAAACAAGATGGCAATGATTGCCAAAGCTGCTATGCAGCGGGTGAGCAATAGCTTTCGCTTCATAAAGGGAAACCTCCTTTTTGCACTTTTCTCCATTGTAACACTATTTGTAAAAAAAGAAAATAAAAAAATGCACCAAATTTTGGTGCATTTTTTTGTACGACCGGGTCTGTAAGCCGGGTTCTGTCTTGTCAGCCATCTATCTAGTTCCGCAATTGCTCACGGAATCAAGCCGCCTCCATGGGACGGTCGGGCAAACCATATGTTCCTCCACGGCGTTGCTCCGGATAGAGTTTACATCGTAAGACCTATGTCTCCATAGGCCGGGTGGGCTCTTACCCCACCTTTTCACCCTTGCTGCCCGGTAGTAAATACCGGGTTAGCGGTATATCTCTGTTGCACTTGTCCTGGGGTTACCCCCGGCGGGCGTTACCCGTTATCCTTGCCCTGTGGAGCCCGGACTTTCCTCACCTGCAGCTTTTCAGCTTGCAGCCGCGGCTGTCCGACCCGGTCGCCGGTCTATTGTAACCCAAAGTGAGCAGATTGTCAAATCACTTGCAGGAACAAAGGGGAATGGTCTTTAATAGTTGCAGCCCGTATTTCTCCACAAGCGCCAAAGCTTTCGCTTCTATAGCGGGAATCATAATATTCTCGGGCGCATGGGCATCGCTGCCGATAACCACTTTACAGCCTGTTTTACCGGCAATTTCCCAGAAATCCTCCCGAGGATAGTGTCGCTCAGTTAAGATTCCTGCAAGATTGATTTCCAACGGCATATCACAATCTATGGCCCCACGGCACAGCCTTTCCGCCTGTTGCCGATAAAATGTCGGGTCTCCTACAAAATGCAACAGATCCGGATGGGCAAGATAGGTAAACAATCCTGTTTCCATGGCTTCAATGCATTGAGAGCAATATCGCTCCAGACGGGCATTATCCTCGGTGGGTCTTCCGTTGTAAATCTCATTTTGCTCATTTCCGCACCAGTGCTGTCCCAAAATGAAGTATTCAATATCATAGGGAGCAATCAGCTTTAACAAATCGGACATTCTGTCGGGATAGTACTCTACTTCCAGGCCAAGGTGGATATCAATTTTGTCGGCATACTTTTCTTTCAGCTCCAATACCGTTGCCACATAGCTCTCCAATTCCTCGGGGTACATACGAATATGGGTATAGTAACCGTCAGGGAAGAGAAAAGGCGTATGGTCAGAAAAACCTAACACCTTCAGTCCGCCGTCAATGGCATGGAGCACATATTCTTCTTCTGTGCCGGTGGCGTGACGGCATCGGGCGGTGTGGGTGTGGTAGTTTTCTGTCATCAACAGTCTCCTTGCTCGTTTTTTATATTGTATATCCCTTGTGGCTTGTTGTCAAATATCTTGCAAATTCTTATGAGAGAGGCTATACTATATAGAAGAAAACTTGGATGAAATGAGGGATTGTTATGGCAGGTATCTTGGAATCCTATTTTACCTCTCTGCAGGGAAAGAATATTGTAGTCCTTGGCTTGGGTGTGAGCAACCGTCCTTTGGTGCGGCTGCTGCTTCGCTATGGCTGTACTGTAACCGGCTGTGACAAAACCCCTTATGAAAAATTGGATGAAGAAGTGCTGGAATTGGAACGGCAGGGCTGCCGTTTGCAGACAGGGGAGAGCTACCTTGATAATCTTGCTGCGGACATCGTCTTCCGCACCCCCGGTATGCACCCGGACAACCCCGCGCTTGCAGGTCTGCGGCAGGCAGGTGCAGAGGTTACCAGCGAAATGGAAGTGTTCTTTGAACTGTGTCCCTGTACAATTCTTGCGGTTACCGGATCTGATGGCAAGACCACTACTACTACTCTCATTTCCGAAATACTGAAAGCTGCCGGAAAGACTGTGTGGCTGGGCGGCAATATCGGCACGCCTTTGCTGCCTATGCTGGACGATATCAAGGTGACGGATTTTGCGGTTGTGGAGCTGAGCTCTTTCCAACTGATGGATATGCGCCGCAGCCCCCATGTGGCGGTAGTAACCAACCTTGCCCCTAACCACTTGGATGTCCATAAGGATATGGATGAGTATGTGGAGGCAAAAAAGAATCTGTTCCGTTTCCAGATGGCGGACGATGTGCTGGTGGTGAATGCAGACAACGAAATCACTGCCGAGTTCAAAGGAAATGGCATTACCCGCGGTTTCTCCCGAAAACAGAAGGCAGATGTGTGCCTTGATTACGGCATCATTTACCGTGACGGCACTGCGGTGCTGGATACCAAGGATATTGTGATTCCCGGCATTCATAATGTGGAGAACTATATGGCCGCCATATTGGCGGTGGAGGGTCTTGTGGAGGATGAGATCATTCGTAAGGTGGCGCGGGAATTCGGCGGTGTAGAACACCGGATTGAACTGGTGCGTGTGAAAGATGGAGTGAAATACTATAACGACTCTATCGCATCCTCTCCCAGCCGCACGATTGCAGGCCTGAACAGTTTTGGTGAAAAGGTTATTTTAATTGCTGGCGGCTATGATAAACATATTCCCTATGATGTCCTGGGCCCGGTGATATGCCGCAAGGTGAAACGGCTCTATGTGAACGGCGCTACCGCCGGACAGATTCGCGCAGCTGTGGAAAATGCCCCGGAATACACCCTCGGCAATCCGGAAATCATAGATTGCGGAGATTTCACCACTGCAGTAGAAAAGTCAGCGGCAGATGCCAAGGCAGGGGATGTTGTGCTGATGAGTCCTGCCTCCGCGGCCTTTGACCAGTTTAAAAACTTTATGGTCCGGGGCGATTACTTCAAGAAGCTGATTAAGGAGCTTTGATATGGAAATTTCCAATGTGACAAAGTTTATCCGCAAGGTGTTGCCGTTGCAATACTGTGGCGCAGTGATTGTGGCGGCGGGAACAGCCTCCCGTATGGGTGGTATCGATAAAGTGATGTCGAAGCTTCGGGGTGAGCCGATGATTGTCCACACTGCCCGTGCTTTCCAAAACTGCGATGCGATTAAAGAAATTGTGATTGTGACCCGAGCGGATTTACTGGAGAAAATTGCAGATTTGTGTGTAGGCTTTTCCAAAGTTAAGGCTGTGGTAATTGGGGGTGCAGACCGGCCGGAGTCCGTCAGAAACGGTCTCGATGCACTGTCTGACAAAGTGCGTCTTGTGGCGGTGCAGGATGGCGCAAGACCCCTTGTTACCATCGACTTGATTGACAGAACAGTCCGTGCTGCCCATAGCTATGGCGCAGCTGCGCCGGGAGTGCCGGTAAAGGACACCGTCAAGCTGGTGCAGGGCGGTGTGGTGCAGACTACGCCGGACAGAAACAACCTGCGAGCGATCCAGACCCCTCAGGTGTTTGACCTGGATCTGCTTTCAGCGGCATTGAAAAAAGCCAAAAAAGACAAAGCCTCTATCACCGATGATTGCTCTGCGGTGGAACGGCTGGGTATGTCCGTGAGAATTGTGGAGGGGGATGAGAGGAATATCAAAATCACCACCCCTATTGACTTGGAAATTGCAGAGAAACTGCTGGAGGAAAGACAATGAGAATCGGACACGGATATGATGTGCACCAATTGGTGGAAGGCCGGGACCTGATCCTCGGCGGTGTGAAAATCCCTTATGAGAAGGGCCTTTTGGGCCATTCTGACGCAGATGTCCTTCTCCACGCTGTTTCCGATGCCTTACTGGGTGCTGCGGCACTGGGGGATATCGGCAAACACTTTCCTGATACAGACCCGGCCTATAAAGGCGCAGATTCGTTGAAGCTGCTGTCTTGCGTAGCTGAGAAAATCCACGGGGCAGGCTACCGGGTGGAAAATGTGGATGTAACAATGATTGCCCAAAAGCCCAAGCTGATGCCCTACATTCCCCAAATGCGGCAGAATATTACCGATGCCCTCGGCGTGACACTTTCCCAAGTCAATGTGAAGGCTACCACCGAGGAACATCTGGGCTTTACCGGTGACGGAAGCGGTATGTCGTGCCACGCGGTCTGCCTTTTGGAAAAGCTTTAAGAAGTCCATAAATCAACACAAGATTACCCTCCCGAACATAAATTGGTTCGGGAGGGTTTGCTTATGAAAAACTGTATTATCACCTTCCGCTCGGTGATGCCCGCCCAACGGGCAGAGGAGCTGCTTCGCCGGTCGGGAGTTAACTGTACAATTCAGCGGACGCCGAAATGGATGGAGGAGAAGGGTTGCGGATACAGCCTGCGTATGGACTGTCGGGAGCTTATGGCAGCATCCATGCTGCTGCGACAGGCAGGGATCAGTTATCGAAAAGCCTACAGCCTGACGGATAGCGGCACACCGGAGGAACTGCGCCTATGACCTATCTGGATAATGGCGCCACATCCTTTCACAAACCACAGCCGGTGTACCGGGCGGTACGGTGCGCCATGGACAATTGCGCCAATCCCGGTCGTGGCGGCTATAAGGCCGCCATGACTGCTGCTAAGACCGTCCTTCGCTGCCGGGAGCAGGCGGCAGAACTGTTTTCCTGCCAGCCGGAGCAGGTGGTGATGACCTCTAATTGCACACACGGCCTGAATATCGCCATTCACACATTGGTAAAACCCGGGGCCCGGGTGGTGATATCCGGCTTTGAACACAATGCGGTGACCCGTCCGCTCCATGGGAGACACGCAAAAATTACCGTGGCGGGCAGAAAACTGTTCGATTGGGAAGATACTCTGACATCTTTTGAAAACGCTCTGAAAAAAGGCGCAGATGCGGCAATTTTTACCCATGTATCCAATGTATTTGGTTATATTTTGCCGGTGGAGGAGATGGCAGCGTTGTGCAAGCAGTATGGTGTGCCGTTTGTCATTGATGCGGCGCAATCGGCAGGGTCACTGTCCATTGATATGGAAAAGCTGGGCGCAGATTTTATTGCAATGCCCGGTCATAAGGGATTGCTTGGCCCACAGGGGACAGGATTGCTTCTGTGCGGCAGAGATCCGGTTTCTCTCCTGCAAGGTGGCACAGGAAGTCTTTCTGTCAGTCAGCAGATGCCGGATTTTCTGCCGGATATGGCGGAGGCCGGCACGCTGAATGTGCCTGGAATCGCAGGCCTTTCCGCCGGAATTGCGTATATCAGGCAGCAGGGTATAGACCGCATTTTTGCCCGGGAACAGCAGGAGGCTGTACGGTGCGGCAAAAAACTCCAAAAGCTGGGAAATCAGGTGTTTTTGGGCGAACATCAGGCCGGAACAGTCTCCTTTGTACCCAATGTGGATTGTGAGGAGTATGCAGAATATCTTGGAACCAACGGAATTGCTGTCCGTGCCGGACTGCACTGCGCGCCCTTGGCCCATGAAAGTGCAGGCACATTGGAAACGGGAACGGTTCGCATCAGCTTTGGCCACGATGCTGCTCCTTGGCAAACAGGAAATCTGTTGCTGGCAGTGGAAAAAATGGGTTTCCAATCGTAAAAAAATTATGAATAGCTATTGCTATCAGCCCGTCAATCCGCTATAATAGAATAGATAATAGGCTTAATATGCCAAGCGGGCAAAATCCTTGGCATTTCACAATACACAAATGCGGAGAAAGAGGGGCAATTATGGAAACATTAGAACTCATATGGCAGCAAATTCAGGGGATGCGATGGTCGGATTATCTGGACATTATCCTTGTGGCGTTCTTAATTTATAAGCTCTTGCCCTTGTTCCGTTCTACGGGTACTGTGCGGATTGCGTGGGTGGTGGGTGTCATCATCGTGCTGGCCTCCATAACAGACCTGCTGGACCTGTATACGCTTAGCTACTTGTTTTCTCAAGTGCTGGCAGTAGGTCTTTTGGCGTTGGTTGTTTTGTTCCAGCCGGAGCTGCGCCGTATGATTGACCACTTGAGCAAGGTAAATGTAAAGAACCTGCTGGGCACAGCAAAACCCCAACAGGAAATGGTTCCCGTAATTGCCCAGACGGTACACGCTTGCGAGGTGATGAGCCGTCAGAAAATCGGCGCTTTGATTGTCTTTGCCCGGGATAACCGGTTGGATGAATATTTCAAAACCGGCACGATGATTGAGGGTAAAGTCTCCGAGCAGCTGATTCGGAATGTATTCTTCCCCAAAGCTGCTCTCCATGACGGCGCAATGATTATTCGGGACGGCCTGGTTACAGCCGCCGGCTGTGTGCTGCCTTTGTCTGACAGTGATCGGCTGAGTTTGGATTTGGGCACCCGTCACCGTGCTGCAGTGGGTATGAGTGAAGTGTCCGATGCAGTTGTTGTAGTGGTTTCTGAAGAGACCGGCGTTATCTCCGTGGCAGTAGGCGGCGTACTGAAGCGCCACCTGTCCTCTCAGACACTGGAGCGGCTGCTGCGCAATGAACTGTGTCCTGAAAATGACACCCAACAGGAAACATTGACAGAGAAGGCTACAAAGCTTTATCAAAAGCTGCAGAAGAAAGAAAAGGGAGGGAAAAAGAAATGAAAAAGAAAGCCCTTGCAATTCTTTTGTCTGCTGTGGTGGCCTTCGGCCTGTGGCTGTATGTGATTACCGTGGTTAGCCCCGAGTCTGAAAAGACCTACTACGACATTCCCGTGGTCCTGCAGAATAAGAACATTCTTACCGAACGGGGTATGATGATTGTCAGCGATGAGCCCAATGTTACCTTGGCGCTGAAGAGTGACCGTACAATTCTGAACGACTTGAATGAGTCCAACATCAATGTGATTATCAATCTGGCGAATATTGAAAAGCCCGGTACCCATAGCCTGACATACAGTATTTCCTACCCGGGCAACATTCCTCACAATGAAGTGACGGTTATGAGCAGCAGCACGGACCTGATCACTGTGAAAGTGGAAAACAGAGTCAGAAAGACAGTTCCTGTGGTGATTGACTACGGAGAGACTGCAGTTCCAACGGGATACACGGCTGATAAAGAAAATGCCGAACTTGACTATACAGAGATTGAGGTTTCCGGACCAGAGTCTGTCATCGATGAGATCACGCAGGCGGTCATTCAGGTGAACCTGAACGATCAGACTAAGACCGTAGCAGGTGAGTACCAGTACACGCTGTGCGATGCGCATAGCCAGCCTGTAGATGCAGAAATGGTAACTGTCAATGCGGAAAAGGTAAGTCTTATGGTGAAAGTCCAGAAGGTCAAGGAAATTGAAGTGAAGGTCGATATCGTTAACGGTGGCGGCGCAACCACGGAAAACTGCACCATCACCGTAGATACAACCCAGATCCAGATCTCCGGCAGCGATACCTTGCTGGAAGGCTTGGATTCCCTGACCATTGGCACCATCAACTTGGGTGAGATTCTGGAAGATCAGACGCTGACCTTCCCCATTGTCCTGCCGGAGGGTGTGACCAATCAGACCGGTGTGGAGCAGGTTACAGTAGAGATCAAGTTGCCGAAACTGAAGACCAAGACCCTTAGAGTAACGACAATCACAGCCGCCAATGTACCTGCCGGCCTGAAGGCGGATATTATTACCAAGGCATTGCAGGTAACGGTCCGCGGCCCTGAAAAAATGATTAACTCTATGAAAGAAACGGATTTGGCCGTGGTTGTCAACCTGGCAGAGGCGCAGGCAGGCACCGTTACCATGAAGGCAGAAGTGATTGTGGGCGAGGCCTTTGTTGGAGTCGGCACAATTGGAACATATCCGGTATCTGTAAATTTGCGTGATGCATAATTCCATAAGAATATACCCGGCGTAAAAACGCCGGGGTAGGAGGAGAGAGCTTTGATTAAAAGTATGACCGGCTACGGACGGGCAGTGGAAACAGTAAACGGAAGAGAATTTACCGTAGAACTCCGTTCTGTAAATAACCGGTATTTGGATTGTTCTGTCCGCCTGCCCAGAATCCTGTCCTTCGGAGAGGAAGTGGTGAAGCAGGCTGTAAAAAATGCTGTATCCCGCGGCAAGGTGGATGTGTTTATCTCCGTCCGCAGTGAGGGCGGCGATGAGGTACAGGTAACTCTGAACAAGGCTGTGCTGGAAAGCTACCTGAATGCAATGCATCAGATGGTGGAGGAATACAATGTAGCCGACGATATCAGCGTTTCTGCTGTTTCCCGTCTGCCGGAGGTGTTTTCTCTGGAAAAACCCCAAGTGGATGAGGAGCAATTGCTGGCAGATTTGATGACCGTCACCGCAAAGGCCCTGGAAAGCTATGATGCTATGCGTACCACCGAGGGCGAAGCTTTGGCACAGGACCTGCGCAACCGTGGTAATACCATTTTGGAATTGGTTGCTCAGGTAGAGCAGGGAAATGCCCAAACTGTGATTGACTACCGCACCCGGCTGGAAAATAAGCTGAAAGAGGTGCTGAACAACACCGCGATTGACGAGAGCCGCATTCTCACCGAGGCTGCGATTTTTGCGGACAAGGTTGCTGTGGATGAGGAAACTGTCCGTCTCCGTAGCCACCTGAAGCAGATGAATACTATGCTTGACGGTGGCGGCGCTGTGGGTAGAAAGCTAGACTTCCTGCTGCAGGAGATGAACAGAGAGGCCAACACCATCGGCTCTAAATGTACCGATGTAAATCTGGCTCGTATTGTGGTGGATATCAAAGCTGAGCTGGAGAAGATCCGGGAACAGACACAGAACATTGAGTGAGGTAGCTATGAAACTGATTGGAATCGGATTTGGCAGTATGGTTGCCGCTCAGCGTGTCCTCGCCATTGTAGAGCCGGATTCTGCGCCCATTAAGCGGGTGATTCAGGAAGCCCGTGACCGTGGTATGTTGATTGATGCCTCCTACGGTCGTAAGACCAAGGCAGTTTTGCTGATGGATACCGACCATGTAATTCTCTCCGGCCTTGCCACCGATGTGCTGGCAGCCCGTTGGGAGGACAAGCAGGAGGTACAGGAAAATGGGTAAACTGTTTGTGATCTCCGGCGCCTCCGGTGTGGGTAAAAGCACCGTACTTAGCAAAGTAATGGCGCAGCGGCCTGACCTGAGCTTCTCCGTTTCCGCAACCACCCGGGCGCCCCGGGCAGGTGAGGTGGACGGAAAGGACTACTACTTTGTTTCCAAAGACACCTTTTTGGATATGATTGAAAAGAAGGCGTTTTTAGAATACGATGCCCATATGGATAACTATTACGGCACACCCAAGCGTCAACTGGAAGAAAAACTTCTGTCCGGCAGTGTGATTTTGGATATTGAGCCAAACGGCGCATTCAATGTCCGTCGGGAAAAAGCCGATGCAGTCCTGATTTTTATCGCGCCCCCTTCCTTGGCGGAACTGGAAAACCGCCTGCGGGGCAGAGGAGATACCTCTGAAGAGCAAATTAAAATCCGTCAGGCCAGAGTTGCCTGGGAAATGGAACAAAGCAAGCAGTACGACCATGTAGTCATTAATGACATCGTGGAAACCTGCGCAGAAAAAATATTGGAAATTATTGCCCGTGAGGCAGATTAAATCATTGGAGGAAAAGAATATGTTGTATCCCCCCGTAGCAGATTTGCTGAAGAATGTTGATAGCCGTTACCTGTTGGTAAATGTGGTTGCCCAGCGGGCAAGACAGATTGCGTCCGCCGCAGAGGAGGCTCAGGAGGAACTGCCTGAAAAGCCCGTCACCATGGCAATCAAGGAAGTAGCAGAAGGCGCTCTGTCCGCTACTTTGAAGGACGAGTATATGCATTGATTTTCCGGAAAAAGAGGTAAGGAGGGGTTTTTGTGATTGCAAAGATTGCTGTCTCTGCGGCAAATTTTGCCATTGATAAGCCTTACTCCTACCAAATTTCCGATGGGGTGCAGATTGCACCCGGTATGCGTGTCGTTGTTCCCTTCGGCCGCAGCAACCGTTCTGTGGAAGGTGTGGTGCTGTCGGTGGAAGCGGGGAGCGGGGACGGATTAAAACCTGTGCTTCAGGTAATGGACGATGCCCCGGTTTTGTCCCCCAATATGCTTCGTTTGGCATCCTTTTTGCGGGAACGTTGCTTCTGTACTTTTTTCGATGCCATTCGGGTGATGTTACCCGCAGGTCTTTGGTTTCAAAGTAAAGACACTTATGCATTAACCGATGACCGCAGTTGGCAGGAGAAAACATTTCGTCAGGCAGACGGAAAATTATTGCTGGATACCCTGTTATCCTGTGGTGGCAGCGCTGACGGCACTGTCCTGCGGCAGATTGTACCCAACGAGGAGAAATTCGACAAAGCGGTATCTTACCTTCTGGGAAAGAAATGGATTAGTGCCCAGCGGGATTACCTCCGGAAAACTACCGATAAACAGCAGCAGATTGCTACCCTTGCCGTACCTGCCGAGGAAGCGCTCAGCTTTGCAGCTACTCGTTCCAAGGCGGCGGCGATGCAGCGCAGCGTGTTGGAATTGCTGTGTAGCATCGGTTCTGCGCCAGTGAAAGAGATTTGCTACTTCACCGGCGCAAAGACAGCCACAGTTCGCCGATTGGCGGATTTGGGCTATGTAACATTAACAGAAAAAGAAGTCCTTCGCTGCCGGGAAATCCGTCCGGCAGAACTGAACGGCCCTCTTGTCTTAAATGAAGAGCAGCAGGCGGCATTTACCGGTCTGTCTGCCCAGATGGAGTTGGATACCCCCGGAACGGCGCTGCTTTACGGTGTTACCGGTTCGGGTAAGACTTCCGTATATATCAAACTCATCGAAAAGTGCATTAGCGCCGGCAAACAAGCAATTTTGCTTGTTCCCGAAATTGCCCTGACACCCCAACTGCTGGGCCTGATGGCCGCGTACTTTGGAGAGCAGGTGGCGGTTCTGCATAGCAGCCTGCCGGCAACGGAGCGATACGACCAGTGGAAACGGGTCCGTTCCGGAGATGCGAAATTGGTGGTAGGTACCCGTTCGGCGGTATTTGCCCCCTGTCCTGACCTTGGTCTGGTGATTCTGGACGAAGAACAGGAACACTCCTATAAATCTGAAAATACCCCCCGTTATCACGCCCGGGAAGTGGCGCTTTGGCGGGGTTATAAAGAAAAGGCCTTGGTACTGCTGGGTTCAGCAACGCCCAGTATCGAGAGTATGTTTTATGCCAAGTCCGGCATTTATCAGCTTTACCGGATGCAAAATCGCTTTGGCGGTCGGAAACTGCCCCAAGTGGAAATTGTGGATATGCATCAGGAGGTCAAGTTTGGCAACGACCTATCCTTGAGCAATCAGCTGCAAAATGCCATTCGGGAAACGGAGCAGGCCGGCAAGCAGGCCATTTTGTTCCTGAACAGAAGAGGCAACAGCCGGGCAATGGTGTGCGTGGATTGCCGGGAGTCTCCCGAATGTCCCCGCTGCAGCGCAAGACTTACTTACCACAGCGCCAACGGACGGCTAATGTGCCACTATTGCGGCCACTCCATACCCGTATCCAACCGCTGTCCTTCTTGCGGCGGACCTATGAAGACGATAGGCACCGGCACCCAAAAGGTGCAGCAGGAGTTAAATGACAAGTTTTCCGATATCAAGGTGGAGCGGATGGATGCGGATACCGTATCGGCAGCCAATACCCACGAAATGATATTAGACCGATTCCAAAAGGAACATATCCCCGTGCTGATCGGCACCCAAATGGTTGCCAAGGGATTGAACCTGCCGGATGTGACGCTGGTAGGTGTTCTGGACGGAGATTTGGATCTGTATAATGATAGCTACCGGGCAGCGGAAACCACCTTTAATATGCTCACCCAGGTCGTGGGTCGGGCAGGCCGGGGTGATACCTGCGGACGAGCTGTGATTCAGACCTTTGTACCGGAGCATAGTGTGATTACATTGGCTGCCAAGCAGGATTATGATAGCTTTTATAATCTGGAAATTGGCCTGCGGAAGCAGCTGCAAAGCCCACCCTTCGGAGATTTTGCGGTGATTACCCTCACCGGACAGGAAGAGGCGAGAGTCCTTCACGGCGCTGCCAAGCTGAAAGCAAGTTTGCAGAATTTGCTGCAGCAGCCGGAATACAAGGAGGAACACTGCACAGTGCTGGGTCCTGCGCCCTGTCCTGTGCCCAAGATAAATTATAATTACCGCTACCGATTGACCCTGCGGTGCAAAATGACCAAGCCTTTGCGTTTGCTTTTGGCGCACCTGCTGCGGCAGTTCTCTCAGGACAGAGAGAATCGGGGTGTGTCGGCATTCATAGACATAAACGGTTTTGATTAGAGAGGAAAGAGATATGGCACTGCGTAAAATTCTGAATGATAATGACCCCGCCCTGCATAAGACTTGCAAGCCGGTGGAAAACTTTGACAGTAAGCTCCATAGACTGCTGGACGATATGCGGGAAACCCTCATTGAGTCTGGCGGTGTGGGTCTGGCTGCGCCTCAGGTAGGAATCCTGCGCCGTGTGGTGTTGGTGGATAACGGTGAGGAGATTCTGGAATTGGTGAATCCCACTCTGTTGGAAACCGACGGCGAGCAGGTAGGCCCGGAAGGATGCCTGAGCGTAGAAGGGAAGTACGGCCTTGTAAAGCGTCCCTACTATGCGAAAGTGCGCGCCCAGGACCGTAACGGTAATTGGTTTGAAGCAGAGGGAGAGGAACTGACTGCCCGTTGCTTCTGCCACGAATTAGACCATCTGGACGGCATTCTTTACACCCAGGTGATGGAACGCCTGCTCACCGACAAGGAAATGCGGGAGCTTTGCGAAGAGTAACAATTAGGAGGCATCCTATGCGCGTTGTATTTATGGGTACGCCGGATATTGCGGCAACCTGTCTGAAAAAAATTCTAGCCGACAACTTCAAAGTGGTCGGTGTCTATACCCAGCCGGACAGGCCTAAGGGCCGGGGT
This sequence comes from Faecousia sp., assembly GCA_045659325.1. Lineage (GTDB taxonomy): Bacteria > Bacillota > Clostridia > Oscillospirales > Oscillospiraceae > Faecousia. The sequence continues at coordinate 14,505 of JAZOWQ010000129.1, forward strand.
ATGAAGCTGGTGGCATCTCCTGTAAAGGAAGTTGCGATTGCCAATGACATTCCCGTATTCCAACCGGAGAACTTCCGGGAGGAGGAAACGGTGGAACAGCTGCGGACCTTGCAGCCGGATGTGGTGGCAGTGGTAGCCTATGGACGGATTCTGCCCCAAAAGGTGCTGGATATCATTCCTAATGGCTTTATCAATATCCACGCCAGCCTGCTGCCCCAATACCGTGGCTCTGCCCCCTATCAGTGGGCGGTGCTGGATGGCTTGACAGAAACCGGTGTTTCCGCCCAGTTTATGGTGCGCCAAATGGATGCCGGTGATGTGGTGGGCGTAGCCAAAACCCCCATTGGCCCGGATGAAACTGCCGGCGAACTGCTGGACCGGTTGGCAGTGCTGGGCGCAGATCTGCTGTCCGAAACCCTGACCAAATTCCAAAACAAAGCTTTGACACCCACGGCTCAGGATGAAAGTAAAGTGTCTATGGCGCCTATGCTGGATAAATCGATGTGCCCCATTGATTTTGAAAAGACTGCCCAGCAGGTGCATAACCAGGTCCGTGGCCTGCATCCCTGGCCTGTGGCAACTGCAGAAATTGCCGGCAATACTTTTAAGATTCATTCTACCGTGATTGTAGATAACCCTACCAATGCTCCTGCCGGTACAATTTTAGGATTGACCAAGACCGGTCTGCGAATTGCCTGCGGTGAGGGTGCGGTGGAAATCCGTATTCTGCAGGCAGAGGGCGGTAAGCGTATGGCAGCTCCCGACTACTTCCGGGGTCACCCTTTGGAGGGGTAATATGGGCGCAAGAGAAACCGCGCTGAATGTGCTGATTGCCTGCCGGAAAGAGGGCGGCTGGTCCAACGGCGTGCTGAAGGACTATTGCCACCGTGACCGGCTGGACAGCCGGGACAGCGCTTTGGCGGCAAGACTTTGCTACGGTGTCATTCAAAACCGGGGTCTGTTGGATTTTTACCTGCAGCAGCTGTTGACAGGCAAAACCAAAGATTTACACCCTGCCGTCCACGATATTCTCCATTTAGGATTGTATCAGCTGTACCTGATGGATAAAATCCCCGAATCCGCGGCGGTGAATGAATCTGTGGAGCTGGCAAAAAAATACTGCAAAAAGCAGCGCAATGCCCCCGGACTGATCAATGCGGTGCTTCGGAATGCCGTCCGCAGCAAGGACACTTTGAAACAGCCAATATCCTGGGAGGACAAATACAGCCATCCCGGTGAGTTGATAAATTTGCTGAAATCCTATGTGGGCAAAGAACGAGTAGAGCCGATGCTTAAGGCCAACAATGCCATCGCCCCCATGACCGTACAGGTGAACACGTTGAAAACCACAACGGCCCAGCTGCAAGCACGGCTGGAAACGGAAGGTGTTACCGCAGAACCCCACCTATGGCTTTCCGATTGTCTAGTGCTTTCCGGTACAGGCAATATAGAGCAATTACCTGCCTTCCGTGAGGGATTGTTCTATGTGCAGGACCCGGCAGCGAAGCTCAGCATTCTGTGCGCTGAAATTCATCCCGGCCAAAGGGTTTTGGATTGCTGCGCCGCCCCCGGCGGCAAGAGCTTTGCCGCTGCCATGGCGATGCAAGGGAAGGGTAATATTACCTCTTGCGATGTCCACGCCCATAAGATAGAATTGATTGCCAAAGGTGCTCAGCGGTTGGGCCTTACCAATATCACCGCTCAGCAGCAGGATGCCACGGCATTTTACACTGACTGGCAAGAACGGTTTGATACGGTAATTGCTGATGTTCCCTGTTCAGGCCTTGGCATTATCCGCAAAAAGCCGGATATTCGTTATAAGGATTTGTCTTCCTTAGCAGAGCTTCCCGCCCTGCAAGAGAAGATTCTCCATAACGCAGCCCGCTATGTAAAGCCCGGCGGCCTGCTACTATATGCCACCTGTACCTTGGTGCGGGCGGAAAACGAGGGAATGGTAGAACATTTTTTGCAAACCCATTCCGACTTTACCACAGAACCCCTGCCTTTGCCTGCGCCCTTTTCCAAGAATGAATCGGGTATGTTCACATTAGTGCCGGGGGAATATGACACAGACGGCTTTTTCTTCTGCCGTCTGCGGAGAAAACTATGAAACATATCAAATCCATGACCATATTGGAAATCAGCGCGGTACTAAAGGAACTGGGCCAGCCGGCCTTTCGGGCCAAGCAGGTCTTTTCCTGGCTCCATAAGGGCGTACGGGACTATTCCGAAATGACAAATCTCCCCAAGGCACTCCGGGACACTTTGGCAGAACGTTACCCCATTTGCGCCCCTGAGGTAGTCCGTAAACAGCAGTCTCAAAAGGACGGCACCATCAAATACCTGTGGAAGCTGTCCGATGGCAATTGCGTGGAAACGGTGTTGATGCGCTACCACTATGGAAATTCCGTGTGTATCTCCACAGAGGTGGGATGTAAAATGGGCTGTGCTTTCTGCGCATCCACCTTAGGCGGTTTTGTGCGACAGCTGGAGCCTTTTGAAATGCTGGACCAGGTTTTGTTCACCCAAGTGGATTCCGGCCTGCCCATTTCCCACATTGTGCTGATGGGCATTGGCGAGCCGCTGGATAACTTGGAGAATGTGCTGCGTTTTCTGGAGTTGGTGAACAGCGCTGACGGTATGAATATTTCTATGCGGCACATCAGCCTGTCCACCTGCGGCCTTGTGCCGAAAATTGACGAGCTGGGAGATTACAAACTGCAAATCAGCTTGGCAATTTCCTTGCACGGCTCTAATAATGCGGTTCGTGACAGAATTATGCCGGTAAACAAAGCTTACCCTATAGAGGTGCTGCTGCCTGCCTGCCGGCGGTACTATGAGAAGACCTCCCGTCGTATACATTTCGAGTATGCGATGATTCACGGGGTCAACGACAGCCCCCAAAACGCAAAGGAACTTTTGCAATTACTGAAAGGGTTGCCTGCCCATGTGAATCTGATTCCTCTGAACCATGTGGAGGAAAGTCCCCTGAAACCCAGCACAAAAGCTGCGGTAGCTGCTTTTCAAAAGACCTTGGAGGACGGCGGTATCACCGCAACAGTACGCCGTACGCTGGGTAGTGATATAGATGCTTCCTGCGGTCAGCTTCGCCGGAAATACACGAAGCAAATCGCAGAAAACGGATAAAAAGGAAGTGAAGTCTTATGCAATATTGGGCATTGACAGACACGGGCGTAGCCCGCAGTCAAAACCAGGACGCCTATCAGATTGTCTCTTTGGATAAAAACACCCTTCTGTGTGTGGTATGCGACGGTATGGGCGGCGCCAAATCCGGCAATGTGGCAAGCACACTGGCGGCGGATGTGTTCACCCAAGAGGTGAAACGCAGCTGGGTGCCGGATATGGATCCGGAAGCCTTGGACCGGATGCTGGGCGGGGCGGTAAAGCTTGCAAACTTTACGGTTTATGACCAAGCCCGCCAGTTTGAGGACTTTAACGGTATGGGCACTACCCTGGTGGCGCTACTGATTCAAGGCAGGAAGGCCACCATTGTGAATGTAGGTGACAGCCGTGCCTACCTGATAGACAGCGATGGCATCAAGCAGGTGACCACCGACCACTCTCTTGTGCAGATGATGATTGCCCGCGGGGAACTGGCGCCGGAAAAAGCAAAGTATTACCCCGGCAAGAACCTGATTACCCGGGCGATTGGCACAGAGCCGCAGGTTGTCTGCGATGTGTTTCACCGGAAGGTGGAAAAGGGCGCTTGCTTCCTGCTGTGTACCGACGGATTGTCCAACCTGATGGACGATCAGGAGATTCTCTTTGAGGTGGTACACTGTCAGGAAAAGGCCCAATGCTGCGAGCAGCTGCTGGACATTGTAAAAAAGCGCGGCGCGCCGGACAATGTCACAAGCATACTTGTGACCGTTTAACAGGTTACGGGAAAGGAGTATTTTATTATGGAAAATGATAAGTACATAGGCCGTTTGCTGGATAATCGCTATGAAATTCTGGAGGTTATCGGCACAGGCGGTATGGCTGTTGTATATAAAGCCCGTTGCCACCGGTTGAATCGACTGGTAGCAGTGAAGATTTTGAAGGACGATAATCTGGAGGATGAGGATTTCCGTCGTCGTTTCCATGCGGAAAGTCAGGCGGTTGCTATGCTCAGCCACCCCAACATTGTATCTGTCTATGATGTGTCTACCTCTCTGATGGCGGACTATATCGTTATGGAGCTGATTGAGGGCATCACCCTGAAGCAGTATATGGAGAAGAAGGGCGTTCTCAACTGGAAAGAAACCCTCCACTTTGCCATGCAAATTGCCAAGGCACTGGAACACGCCCACAGCAAGGGCATCGTTCACCGGGATATCAAGCCCCATAATGTGATGGTGCTGAAAAACGGCTCTGTCAAGGTGATGGACTTTGGTATTGCCCGTATGATTTCCAGCGGCAATACCCTGACCAAAGAAGCCCTTGGCTCTGTTCATTATATCTCCCCTGAGCAGGCAAGAGGCGGCCGCGTAGACGACCGTTCCGATATCTACTCCCTGGGCGTTGTGATGTATGAAATGATGGCAGGCCGTCCTCCCTATGACGGAGCATCTCCTGTATCCGTAGCGATTCAGCACATCAACGGCGGCGCCGCGCTGCCATCTGTGCTGAACCCCAATATTCCCGGCGGTTTGGGGCAGCTCATTATGAAGGCTATGGCGCATAGTGTGTCCGACCGCTATCCCTCCGCTACGCGTATGCTGGCAGATATGGACGAGTTCCGCAAGGACCCCACGAAGCTGTTTGATTATACCGGCCTTCCTTTGGATGCAGCCATGCGGATTCAAAACCCCAATACGACTCCTGCCCAGCCGGAGAACATCGCAGAGAAGGTGGCGCAGGGCCAGACACCCCGCAGAAGACCCACTCCCACACCGGAGCAGCGGAAGGAGGAGGCCAAGCGCCGTAAGAAGGAGCAGCGGGCCAATGAAACCGAGGATCAGAAGCGTAGCCGCATTACCACCATTGCAATTATTGTCTGCTCTGTTGTGATTGTAGTGGCATTGGGCGTGGTGTTGGCGCTTACCTTGGGTGGCAAACCCAAGAATAAGGTAATTGAGGTGCCCGATCTGGTTGGTGAAACACTGCCTGCTTCTATGGAATATCAGGACTTCACCATAAAGAAGAATGAAGTGTATAACGATAGCGTTGCAGCCGGCGTTATTATCAGTCAGAAGCCTGTAGCAGGAACCCAAATTGAAAACAAAGAGAATATCGATAAAATCATTGTAGTGGAAGTAAGTCTTGGCGCTGAAACCAAAGCTGTTACCATGGAAAATCTGGTTAACCGCTCCAAGGATTGGGCGCTGTCCTATTTGAACGGTCAGAATTTGGAGCTGGACATTCAGTTCAAGCCGGAATACAACGACACTGTGGCTGAAAATAACATTATCAAGACAGAGCCGAAGGAAGGCACCAAGCTGACCAAGGGTCAGACAGTCACACTGTATATCAGCCAAGGTAAGAAAATTGAGTTTGGCGGTATGCCTATGGTGGTGAATAATACCAAGGACGAAGCCACCAAGATTCTGCAGGATCAGGGTTTGAACCTGAAGATTGTCTACGACGAAGTATGGGATATGGCGATTCCTGAGGGTATCGTGATGGAAACCACCCCCACCCGTGGCGAGAGATTGAAAACCGGCCAGACTGTTACCTTGAAGATCAGTAAGGGTATTGAGCGTAAGGTTATGCCCGATCTCACCGGTATGGTGATCACCGAGGCTAAGGAACGCCTGGAAGAGCTGGGCTTTAAGGCACCCGTGGTGACTTATGTGGACAGTGACCAGCCCAAGGATAAGGTTGTCAGCCAGTCTCTGGAAAAGGATAAAGAGCATCAGATCATTGCAGATATTTCCTTGGAGGTATCCAACGGCTCCAAGGCGCCGATCACAAAGGATGTGACCATTGATTTGCGCAGAAGCGCCCAGTTTAATGATTGTCAAGTGTCCATTACCCGTGACGGCAAGGTCCTTTTCTCCGGCAGAGTACCTAAGGGAACACTGAATGTGACCCTGCCTAATCAGACAGCTGTCGGTTCTGCAAAGTATACCATCATTATCAATGAAACCGACGGCTGGGATGAAACAGTGTCCTTTACTGCCAATGGCTGATAAAAAAACAGGGCGTATACTTCGCTCGCTCAGCGGTTTCTATGATGTGCAGACAGACTGCGGCATCGTTACCTGCCGGGGTCGCGGTCATCTGCGGAAAGGGCAGGAAATCCCCCTCACCGGAGATATGGTGGAAATCACCGTAGAGCAAGGGAAGGGAATGGTAGAGAAGATTTTGCCTCGCAAAAATCGCTTTATCCGTCCTGCGGTGGCCAACATTGATGCGTTGGTAGTTTTTGCTTCCAATGTGAATCCGGTAACAGAGCCCTTTCTCATCGACCGAGTGGCGGCCATTGCCGGTGAGCAGGAAGTACCGGTGCATATCTGTGTGAACAAATGCGATTTGGACCCGGCCACCGATTTTGTGAAAATTTATCGCCACGCAGGTTTTTCTGTGATTTCTGCCAGTGCTGTTACCGGCGAGGGCGTGGAAGAATTACGGGGATTGATAGAAGGCAAACTTACCGCATTTACCGGCAATACCGGCGTAGGTAAGAGCAGTATGCTCAATGCCTTGTGCCCCGGTCTTGCTTTGGCAACCGGTGAAGTCTCCGAAAAACTGGGAAGAGGCCGACACACCACCCGCCATGTAGAGCTTTATAAGCTGGGGGAAAACACCTATGTGGCAGATACGCCGGGTTTTTCCTCCTTTGACACAGAGCAGATGGATGTGATTCTGAAGGAAAATCTCCAGTACGCATTTCCGGATTTTGCCCCCTATCTGGGACAGTGCCAGTTCCACGACTGCTCTCACCGGGCAGAGCCGTCCTGCGCAATCCGCCAGGCGGTAGAAACCGGAGAAATTGAAAAAACCCGCTATGAAAGCTATCTGCGGCTGTATGAAAAATCCAGCCAAATCAAGCTTTGGGAACTGAAATAAAAAAGAGGTCTGTTTGTGAACAGACCTCTTTTTGTTGTTTTATTTACCTGCTACGGTATATCCCTGCCGGCCGATGTAAGCGATTTCTTCCTGGGTGAGTTCACTTAAAATATCGGTGGTGGGTTTTATGGCATCTACTACAACTGTTTTGGTGCTTGCATTCAGGGGGTATTGATAGTAAACCTTCACCTGCGTTCCCGTTTCCAGAGAATAGGCAATATCCTGAGAGGGAATCAGGGAATACAGCATATAGTATTTGACGGTTTCGCCGATTGTAAGAATAAAGGGAGAAGTGAGATTCTCCATAAAGACGATTTTCCCTTCCATGGAGAAGCCTTCGTAGGCAGAAAACTTCTTGATATTGGTACTACTGTTCCGTGTGGTGCTAAGTTTAATAAAAGTACCCACTTTTAATTCGGTTAGCTCTCCGCTGAACTGTTTCTTCGTGGTTCGCTTGACTGTAAATTCTGATTCTATATCTCCGCTCAGAGTGGTGATAACTGTGCCTTCTTTGGATTCCCGCATAGCAACAATATAGCCTTGGTAATTGTAATTGTCAGAGCCTGCGGTTTCGCAAAATGCCCATACGGCCAAAAGTACCAACAACAAAGGCAGTATGCCAAATGTCACAATTTTCTTAATTTTCTCCACCATTATACCGTCTCCTTTCTGTAATAAATCCTTCGTTCTTCCTCTAGGTAGGGACAGCGGTCTCCTGTAGAAAACAGACTGTAAACCATACCGGCCCGATGCTCCAAAGCCTGATAGGGAGAATCAACGGATTCGCCTGCGTTGGGGAATTCTCCTGTTTGGCGGGCAAATTTTAAAGCTTCCCGGCCTCTGTCATTTAACGCCAATACCCGCGTATAAGGGGCAGGGGAGTCAATGTCCGCTTGGGTAATGCCTAAAAATGCGCACATTACCATTCTGTCCAGCCGTGTACGAGTGTACCGCTTGGACTTGGTGGCAGTGATAATTTCTTCCAGAGTGGCAAACTTTCTTGCGTTATGCATCAGCTTTCTCCATAAACCCTCGCTGCCGTATGGGAGCGCCTCGAATTCTTCGTCGGTCATAGTCCGCAGGCGGTACAGCATAGCAGATTCTCCCACAGACAGCATATGAGGCTCTGCATTTTCAAAAACCGCACTTGCCGACTCCGGTACATACCGCATCCAGCCGTTACCTTCTGCCATGGATATCCGCAGAGCTGTGGCAGAGGGATTTTCTTCATCTATGGCGGTGTCGTGATAGTTACCCTCCCGCACAATGGGCATAGGCTCCATAGATACACCTTGCTGCAAGATCGCCTTGCAGTATTCTGTAGCTAAAATATCATTGGGAAGGGAGAGAGTATCATGTTGTACTCCCATAGCCTGCAGGGCTGCCTGTCGTGCCACAGGAAAGGATACACCCTTGTCCAGCTGAGTCCTGAGACTTTCGGAAAATACGGGACTGAGCAATGCCCGGGCGGTGGAAAGCAAAGCTTCTTTATCAGCGCTCTCTGCGCCAAAACAAAGCCGGTCGCAGAAACCGCCGAGAATTCGTATACCCTCGGCTGCAAACCCCTCGGCAGAGGAAAGGGAAGCCGTGACAGGCAGCTCCAGCACCAGATCCGCGCCGGAAAGAACAGCTGCTTGGGCCCGAAGAGATTTATCGAAGACAGCAGGATACCCCCGCTGCACATAATTTCCGCTCATCAGGCACACAATACCCGTATCGGGATACTTGGACTTGATTGTGTCAATTTGTTTTTTGTGACCCAAATGCAGGGGGTTATACTCGCAAATAATGCCGGTGATATCCAAAATATCCCTCCTTTTCTAAAATATTTCCGTTTTAGGACTTGAGAAATCCTTCAATCTGTTATACAATAGTTCCAGTTATGGTTATATTACCACATATTGCAAGAAAAGAAAATGATTTTTATTTTTAGGAGGCAATTTTCGATGAATGTTTTGATTATCAATGCCGGCAGCTCTAGCCTTAAGTACCAGCTGATGAACCCCGAGACCGGTGAGGTTTCCGCAAAGGGTCTGTGCGAGCGTATCGGTATCGACGGCCGTCTGAACCACAAGGTTGGCGACGAGAAGGTTGTCAAGGATATTCCTATGCCCACTCACTCCGAAGCCATCGCTGCTACTCTGGAGATTCTGCAGGATCCTCAGGTCGGCGTTATCAAGAGTGTTGAAGAGATCGATGCTGTGGGTCACCGCGTGCTCCATGGCGGTATGGAATTCTTTGATTCCTGCATCATTGACGATGAAGTCATCGCTGCTATCGAGAAGTGCATTCCTCTGGGCCCCCTGCATAACCCCGCTAACCTGATGGGTATCCGTGCCTGCCAGGCTGTTATGCCCAAGACTCCCCAGGTTGCTGTGTTCGACACCGCTTTCCACATGACCATGCCTCCCAAGGCTTATCGTTACGCCATCCCCACCGAGTACTACGAGAATGACTCCATCCGCCGCTACGGCTTCCACGGCACCAGCCAC
>JAZOWQ010000130.1:0-2049 GCA_045659325.1 Faecousia sp.
AATTACAATGCCTGTGCCGCACCTAAGCGGCTGCATCTGACCCCCGGTGCCGGGCACGGAATGAGTTATCCTGCCGACCCGGACACCTATGTTGCCGCCCTGCGTGAAATGCACAAGGTTTGGGGGCTGCCTCTGCCGGAGGATCGCATCTCACAGGCATAAGGGCGAAAATTCCGTCATCAAACTGGGGATTTTGATGACGAAACCAATGATTTCGATGACAAAAATGCTCCGTTTCCTTACGAAACTGCACCTGTAAAATAAAAGTAGACACTCACAAAGTGTGGGTGTCTACTTTTTTTCATAGGTAGATGTATAATCAGAATTGGAAAGGAAGTGAAAACAATGGGCAAGAAAGGCACACCACATAGGAAATTCAGCAAAGAAGAAAAGATGAAGTATGTGCGGTTGCATTTAGATGAACACATGCCCATAAAGCAGATTGGCCGAGAGTACGGCATCGGATCTGCCTTGGTATCCAGCTGGGTTAAGCGGTACTTAGAAGATGGAGAAAGCGCTCTAGAACCTCGTAACGGCAATCCCTACGCAGCCCTTCATCGCAGCAAGAATCTATCTGAGGTAGAGCGTTTGCGTCTGCTGGTAGCCAAGCAAGAAGTTGAGATAGCGCGGTTAAAAAAAGGATATTGGGTGGAAGGAGTTGGTGCAAACAAGGAATACGTTACTGGCAGCGGAAAGACTACGAAGTTCTCGAAGAACTCAAAGTAAAGTATCCAATAGACTTTCTGTGCAAACTGATGGGAATCAATCGTTCCGGCTATTACAAATGGAAGTCAAGGCAAGGAAAACTGAATCGTTATGAGCAAGATCGTATTGTGTTAACACAGCTACTTCAGGAAGAACACAAGCTACATCCATCTCTTGGATATCACCGACTTGCAAAGAATATCTTCCACAACACCGGATGGGTTTTCTCTGACAATTTGGCTCATAAATGCTGCAAAGCAGCCGGTATTCGATCTAAAGCAAGGAAATGCAAATACCGTCCACCGGGAGAGGAAAGTATTAAGTATGAAAACCTCGTAAAAGGCCATTGGAACGCCAAAGCACCACTTCAAATAGTCGTGTCAGATATGACAATACTCAAGAATAACGGCAAACAATGGGAATGGACGCTACTGGTCGATACCTTTAACAATGAGATTATTGCTCATAGTGTTTCAGCCGTTGCCGGAGATAATAAACCTTACTATCATTGCCTGGACAAGCTTAACCGTTTGGTAGGCAAAAAAGAGGAGCAGAGGTCCCAGGTAGTCTTCCACATCGACCAGGGATCCGTCTACTCCTCAAGGGCATTTTGCCACGCCCATGAACATTATAACATACTTCGCTCAATGTCGCGAGGGGGAACTCCAACAGATAATCCAATAATTGAAGCATTAAATGGTTGGATCAAGGAAGAACTATATCTTGACTACGGCTTGGCTGATGCTGAGAACCTTCCGGAGCTGCTGAATCAGTATGTTTATTTCTTCAATAATTACCGACCAGCTGCCGCTTTGGGCTACAAAAGCCCAGTTCAGTACAAGACCGATCTGGGCTTCGTGTAATTATGCTTTTTTAGTGTCTACTTTTTCTTGACAAGTGCAGTTTCCTTACGAAACGGAGCATTTTTATTATGATTTTTTGTGACGGCGCAGGGATTTTCCGCCCAGCATCGGCCAAACAGTACCCATCATCGTGGTAAAGCAGGCCACACCGCCAATGAGATTGGACACCGGCTCGGCCAGGAAAACACCGTCTACACCCAAGCCACCAATCCGGGGCAGCAGCAGCGTCAGAGGGAACACGATAAAGGCCTTGCGCAGCAGAGAAAAGAATACCGCGTGACGGGATTTTCCCAGTGCCACAAAGGTGCTTTGTCCTGCAAACTGCATCGACATAAAGAAGAAGCCGAAGAAGTAGAGCTGCATCGCATGCACGCCCACCTCCTGCAGCGCAGGGTCGCTGCTGAACAGGGAAATCAGGAATCCGGGATTTGTCACCACCCAAATCCAGCACAATACGGTGATGACGGTGCTGGTGATGGCG